>NZ_JBIWYK010000250.1:0-4556 GCF_044752385.1 Allobosea sp. CER48
GACTTCACCGAGTTCGGCCGGGTTTCGAGGACATCTTCGTCCGTCCGGGCGAATTCATCCTCGGATTTGATCAGCAGCCAGTTGTCGCGCTTCTCACCACGCCGCGGCTTCAGCCGGACCAGATGCCAGCGGCCGCGCAACTTGTGCCCGTCCAGCGTGAAGGCCAGGTGGCCCTTCTTCATGCCCGCGACGGGATCGCCCTCCGCGGTCCAGCGGCCTTCGTCCCAGACGATGACAGAGCCTCCGCCATACTGGCCGGCGGGAATGCTGCCCTCGAACCCGCCATATTCGAGCGGATGGTCCTCGACATGGACGGCCAGCCGCTTCTCGGCAGGATCGAGGCTGGGGCCGCGGGTGACCGCCCAGGACCAGAGCACGCCGCCATGTTCCAGCCGGAAATCATAATGGAGTCGCCGGGCCGCGTGCTTCTGGACGACGAAGGCCCCGCCCTGCGAGGCGCCGTTACGCCGCGTTCTGGCGCCCTTGGGCTCCCTGGTGCGGGTGAAGTCGCGTTTGGAGCGATAGAGATCGAGCGTGGACATCGATCCTCCCTATGCGCTCAAGCACTCCTGCGAGGCTTCGTCGCAGGGCGCCTGGCTGCTGGCCTGGCCACCTTTGCCGATTTCGGCTTGGTTTTGTCGCCGCCTGCGCCCGCCAGGCTCTTCTTCAACGCATCGAAGAGGTTGACGACATTGGCCGGGCGTTCCGCCGCCTGCACCACCGGGGGCTTCCTGCCCTTCTGCTTGGCGCTGAGCAGCGCGAGCAGCGCATCCTCGTAGCGATCGTCGAAATCTCCGGGGTCGAAGGCCGCCTGCTTCTTCTCGATGATGTGCGTCGCCAGGTCGATGAGCTCGGGATCCGTCTTCTGCCTTCCGAGGCCCTCGAAGACTTCCTCCGGCTTCCGCACGGTCTTGTCGTAGCGCAAGGTCGTCAGGAGCAGCCCCTTGTCGAAGGGCTCGATCATCACCGGCCGCTCGCGGCGATAGAGAACGATCCGGGCGATGCCGGCCTTCTTCTGCTTTGCCATCGCCTCGCGAATCACGGCGAAGGCCTCTCCCGAGACCTCATCGGCGGGCGTCACGTAATACGGCGTGTCGAAATAGATCTGCGGAATGTCGGCGCGATCGACGAAGCTCTCGATCGCCAGGGTATGCGAAGACTCGATCTGTACCGACTCGATCTCGTCCTCCTCGACCAGCAGATATTCGTCGTCGCCGATCTCGTAGCCCTTGACCTCGTCGTCATCGGCGACCGGCTTGCCGGTGACGCTGTCGATATATTGCCGCCGCACCGTGTTCCCCGTCTTGCGGTTGATGACGCGGAAGGAAACCTTCTCGCTCTGGCTGGTGGCGCCTGTGAGCTCGACCGCACAGGATACGAGGGAGAGCTTGAGATAGCCCTTCCAGGCCGGACGCGGCGCCATCGGACAGCCTCCACGGCGAGGGGCCCCGCCTTCTTGGGTGACGACAACGACTCAAACCGACCTCCTGCGGTCCTGTTCCGCAGGGCGCTGGCGTTTCCGTCGATTTCGTGTATATGCCCGGCATCCGGACCGAAAAGCCGGCTGCGCGACCCCTCCGCGATGAGGCGGCTCGCGGGCTTCGGACCTCGCTGGACGACATCCCGGCCTGGCCCGCCAGATCAACCCGAAACAAAGGATATCCCGATGTCGATCACTGCCGAGCGCAAGACCGCCCTGCTTCAGGAATACGCCACCAAGCCGAACGACACCGGCTCGCCGGAAGTCCAGGTCGCGATCCTGACCGAGCGCATCAACAACCTGACCGGCCACTTCAAGTCGCACGCGAAGGACAACCACTCCCGCCGCGGCCTGCTCAAGCTGGTGTCGCAGCGCCGTTCCCTGCTCGACTACCTCAAGGGCAAGGACCAGGGCCGCTACAAGACGCTGATCGAGAAGCTCGGCATCCGCCGCTGATCGAAGGCTGAACAGTTTCCGCCCGGTGCGCCACGCTCCGGGCGGCACGTTTTCGGGGCTGTGCCGCCATGGGCGGTGCGCCCCAATCCCGCGGCAGCCGCATGGGGCGGCTTCCCGCGTGACCCGCCGGGCGCCCAAGACGTCCATGGCAGGATCGCCGAGCGCTCGGGCGCATGCTTCCAAGAACCCGAGCGTTCCGCCGTCTTGCCCATGGGCTTGAAGGCGCCGGGCGGGTCGACATCCGACCGAAAGAAAAATCCATGTTCGACATCCAAACCGAAGAACTGATCTGGGGCGGCCGCAAGCTCGTCCTCGAGACCGGCAAGGTCGCCCGCCAGGCCGACGGGGCCGTTCTGGCCACCTATGGCGAGACCGTCGTGCTCGCGACCGTCGTCTCGGCCAAGGAGCCGAAGCCGGGCTTCGACTTCTTCCCGCTGACCGTGAACTACCAGGAAAAGACCTTCGCGGCCGGCCGCATTCCCGGTGGCTACTTCAAGCGCGAAGGCCGCCCGAGCGAGAAGGAGACGCTGGTCTCCCGCCTGATCGACCGTCCGATCCGCCCGCTCTTCGTCGAAGGCTACAAGAACGACACCCAGGTCGTCGTCACCGTTCTGCAGCATGATCTCGAGAACGATCCCGACATCCTCGCGATGGTCGCGACCTCGGCCGCGCTGACCCTTTCCGGCGTGCCCTTCATGGGCCCGATCGGCGGCGCTCGCGTCGGCTATATCGACGGCGCCTACAAGCTCAACCCGACGATCGAGGAGGCCAAGGAATCGGCGCTCGATCTCGTCGTCGCCGGCACGCAGGACGCGGTGATGATGGTCGAGTCCGAGGCCAAGGAGCTGACCGAAGAGGTCATGCTCGGTGCCGTGATGTTCGGCCACAAGCACTTCCAGCCGGTTATCGACGCGATCATCCGCCTGGCCGAGAAGGCCGCCAAGGAGCCGCGCGACTTCAGCCCTCCGGATGATTCCGCCGTTCTCGACGCGATCATGAAGGTCGGCGAGGCCGAGCTGCGCGCCGCCTACAAGATCACCGCCAAGGCCGAGCGCTACAAGGCCGTCGACGCCGTCAAGGCCAAGGTCGTCGCCGCGCTCGTCTCCGAGACGCCGGACGGCGTCGCCACCTTCCCGAAGGACAAGGTCGGCGCGCAGTTCAAGGAAGCCCAGGCCAAGATCGTCCGCTGGAACATCCTCGACGACGGCATCCGCATCGACGGCCGCGACGGCAAGACCGTCCGCCCGATCGTGGCCGAGGCCGGCGTCCTGCCGCGCACCCATGGTTCGGCGCTGTTCACCCGCGGCGAGACCCAGGCGCTGGTCGTGACCACGCTCGGCACGGGCGACGACGAGCAGTTCATCGACTCGCTGGAAGGCACCTACAAGGAGACCTTCCTGCTGCACTACAACTTCCCGCCCTACTCCGTCGGCGAGACCGGCCGCATGGGTTCGCCCGGCCGTCGCGAGATCGGCCACGGCAAGCTCGCCTGGCGCGCCATCCACCCGATGCTGCCGGGCAAGGGCGAGTTCCCCTACACGCTGCGCGTCGTCTCGGAGATCACCGAGTCCAACGGCTCCTCCTCGATGGCCACCGTCTGCGGCACCTCGCTGGCGCTGATGGATGCCGGCGTGCCGCTGCGCGCGCCGGTCGCGGGCATCGCGATGGGCCTGATCCTGGAAGGCAAGCGTTTCGCCGTGCTCTCCGACATCCTCGGTGACGAGGATCATCTCGGCGACATGGACTTCAAGGTGGCCGGCACGGCCGAGGGCATCACCTCGCTGCAGATGGACATCAAGATCGCCGGCATCACCGAGGAGATCATGAAGGTCGCCCTCGAGCAGGCCAAGGGCGGCCGCGAGCACATCCTCGGCGAGATGAGCAAGGCGTTGTCGGCCTCGCGCAGCCAGCTCGGCGAGTTCGCGCCGCGCATCGAGACGATGAAGATCCCGGTCGACAAGATCCGCGAAGTCATCGGCTCGGGCGGCAAGGTCATCCGCGAGATCGTCGAGAAGACCGGCGCCAAGGTGAACATCGAGGACGACGGCACCATCAAGATCGCCTCGGCCGACGGCAAGTCGATCGAAGCCGCGATCAAGTGGATCAAGTCGATCGTCTCCGAGCCGGAAACCGGCGTGATCTACGACGGCACGATCGTCAAGATCATGGAGTTCGGCGCCTTCGTGAACTTCTTCGGCGCCAAGGACGGCCTCGTCCACATCTCCGAACTCGCTCCCAAGCGCGTCCAGAAGGTCCAGGACGTCGTCAAGGAAGGCGACAAGGTCAAGGTCAAGTTCCTCGGCATGGACGAGCGCGGCAAGATCCGCCTCTCGATGAAGGTCGTCGACCAGCAGACCGGCGAGGACATCACCGAGAAGCTCAAGGCCGAGCGCGATGCCGAGAAGGCTCGCGAGAAGCAGGCGGCCAGCGAGTAATCGCTGCGCGCAAGCTCAGGCGAAACAGGACGCCCCGCATCGCAGGATGCGGGGCGTTTTTGCTTCCCGAGGTTCCTTGTCGATGCCGACAGACCCGCGCGCGTGATGATCCAGCGTGTCGATCGACGACCACGCGCCCAGCGTCGTCGCGCTGATCGAAGGACTGGGCCTGACCGCACTCGATC
>NZ_JBIWYK010000251.1:0-4540 GCF_044752385.1 Allobosea sp. CER48
ATTGTCATGACGCTCGATTGGAAGGCGCCGCCATTCCCGCCGGCCAGGGTTCTGGAAGGGCAATATTGTCGGCTCGAGCCGCTCGATGTCGGCAGGCATCTCGACGATATCTGGGCCGCCAATGCCGGCCATGACAGCGTCTGGGACTGGCTGCCGGCCGCTCCGCCGAAGAGCAGGGACGAGTACGGCGCTCTGCTGGATTCGATGGTGGCGAAGGCGGGCATCGTCCCGCTCGCGGTGATCGACAAGGCCGACGGCAAGGCGAAGGGCCATCTCTGGATCATGGAGATCCGGCCCGAGCATGGTGTCTTCGAGGTCGGCTGGATCACCTATTCGCCTGCGCTGCAGCGGACCCGGACCGCGACCGAGGCGATCTATCTCGTCGGCGATTACGGTTTCTCGCTCGGCTATCGCCGCTACGAGTGGAAATGCAACGACCGCAACGAGCCGTCCAAGCGCGCGGCCCTGCGTTTCGGCTTCCAGTATGAAGGCCTGTTCCGGCAGCACATGGTGGTGAAGGGCGAGAACCGCGACACCGCCTGGTTCTCGATCCTCGACAGCGAATGGCCGGTGCGCGCCCAGGCCTTCCGCCGCTGGCTTGCGCCTGACAATTTCGATGCCCAGGGCGATCAGAAGCGTTCGCTCGGTGCTTTCAACCAGATCGCCGCGCAGGCCGGCGCCGCCACGCTGCGACGCGCCGGCTATGCTGACATCCCGGCGATCCTGGCCCTGAAGAACGCCGCCTATACGCCGAACGAGAGCATCATCGGCGTGCCCTCGCTCCCGCGCATCGCCGATTATCGGCAGGTCGTCTCGGAACATGAGGTCTGGCTCGTGGACGGCGCGCACGGCCTCGAGGCCGCGATCGTGCTCGAAATCGAGCCGGAGGATTTCACGGTCTGGAGCGTCGCCGTCGCGCCCGAAGCGGGCGGCCGCAAGCTCGGCGCCACGCTGATGGCATTCGCCGACGAGCGGGCGAGGGCGCTCGGCTACGGTTCCGTGCATCTCTACACCCATGCCAGGCTGACCCAGCGCATCGGCTGGTACGAGCGGCTCGGTTTCACCATCACGCATCATGAGGACATGGCCGACCGGCGGCTGACCCATATGCGCAAGACCTTTGCAAAAGCCGGCTAAAAAGGATTCGAGCATGGCAGGACGTTTGAAGGGCAAGGTTGCGGTCGTCACCGCCGCGGGGCAGGGGATCGGCCGGGCCATCGCCGAGGCTTTCGTGGCCGAGGGCGCCATCGTCTGGGCGACCGACAAGGATGTCACCCTGCTGGAAGGCATTCCGAAGGCCAAGAAGCGCAAGCTCGACGTGCTCTCGACCAAGGCGGTCAACGCCTTCGCCGAAAAGGCCGGCCCGATCGACGTGCTCGTGAACGCCGCTGGCTTCGTCCATCACGGCACCGTGTTGAACACCGATGACAAGGCCTGGGACTTTTCCTTCGACCTCAACGTCAAGGCGATGCACCGCACGATCCAGGCGTTTATTCCGGGCATGCTGGAGAAACACAGGGGCTCGATCATCAACATCGCCTCGGGCGCCGGCTCGGTGCGCGGCATCCCGAACCGCTACGCCTATGGCGCGACCAAGGCGGCGGTGATCGGCCTGACCAAGGCCGTCGCGGCGGACTTCATCAAGCAGGGCATCCGCTCCAATGCGATCTGCCCGGGCACGATCCAGTCGCCTTCGCTCGACCAGCGCATCAAGGATCTCGCCGCGTCGACCGGCGTCAGCGAAGCCGCGGCCCGGCAGGCCTTCATCGATCGTCAGCCGATGGCCCGCCTCGGCACGGCCGAGGAGATCGCCTGGCTCGCAGTTTACCTCGCTGCCGACGAGTCCAGCTACACCACCGGCCAGATTCACCTGGCGGATGGCGGTTTCGCGCTCTGAGCGCGGCCGAGGATGGCGGGCGGTTCTCCGTCCGCCATCGATCGAAAGGTCGCGCCAAAAGCGGCCGGCATCAGAATGGATAGGGAGAGCCCATGCATGTCCTGATCACGGGAGCGGCCGGCATGGTCGGCCGCAAGCTGGCCGAACGCCTGGCGCGCGAAGGAAACTGTGCCGGACAGGCGATCGGCAAGCTCACGCTTTCTGATGTGGTTCCCGCTTCACTGCCGCCAGAGCTCGAGAGCCGGGCGGCGATCCGCGTCGAGGATTCCGGCGATGCGACGGTCGCGAAGCAACTCGCGGCTCTGCGTCCGGACCTGATCTTCCACCTCGCCGCGATCATCTCGGGTGAGGCCGAGCGCGATTTCGACAAGGGCTATCGCGTCAATCTCGACGGCATGCGCAACCTGCTGGAGGCGATCCGGCACGAGGGCGGTGCGAGCTATGTCCCGAAACTCGTCTTCACCAGTTCGAGCGGCATCTTCGGCGCTCCGTTCCCGCCGGTCATCTCCGACGAATTCCACGTCACGCCGCTGACGAGCTACGGCACGCAGAAGGCGATCGGCGAGTTGCTGCTGGCCGATTACTCGCGGCGTGGCTTCGTCGATGGCGTCGGCATCCGCTTCCCCTCGATCGTGGTGCGGCCGGGGAAGCCCAACGCCTCCGCCGGCGGCTTCTTCTCCGGCATCATCCGCGAGCCGCTGCAGGGGCAGGAGGCGTTGCTTCCCGTCGGCGACGACGTGCTCTTCACCCATGCGAGCCCGCGCTCGGCCGTGGGTTTTCTGATCCATGCGGCCGGCCTCTCGCGCGAGGCGCTCGGCCCGCGCGTCAACCTGACGATGCCGGGTGTCTGCGTCACCGTCGGCGAGCAGATCGAGGCACTCAGGCGCATCGCCGGTGACAAGGCCGTGAAGCTGATCCGGCGCGCGCCCGACCCGGCCTCCTCGGCCATCGTCGCGGGCTGGCCGACACGGTTCGACGCCGCGCGTGCGCTGGCTCTGGGCTTCGAGGCCGAGCGTGACTTCGACGAGATCATCCGCGTTCATATCGAGGACGATCTCGGCGGCCACCTCCCGAACTGACGACGCTAACCATCACACCCAACTTCAGGACAGATCCGATGCATATTCTCGTTCTCGGCGGTGCCGGCATGGTCGGACGCAAGTTCATCGAGCGGCTGGCGCGCGACGGCGCGCTCGGCGGCAAGCCGGTGACGCGCGTAACGGCGCAGGATGTCGTCGTCGCCTCGCCCCCGCCGGCTGCCCCCTTTGATTTCGAGGCGGTGATCTCCGATCTCTCGATCGAGGGCGAGGCGGAGAAGCTGATCGCGACGCGCCCCGAGCTGATCGTCCATCTCGCAGCCATCGTGTCGGGTGAGGCCGAGGCCGATTTCGACAAGGGCTACCGCATCAACCTCGACGGAACGCGCTATCTCTTCGAGGCGATCCGCAAGGTCGGCGGCGGCTACAAGCCCCGCATCGTCTTCACCTCCTCGATTGCGGTGTTCGGCGCGCCCTTCCACGACAAGATCGAGGACGAGTTCTTCACCACGCCGCTGACGAGCTATGGCACGCAGAAGGCGATCGGCGAACTCCTGCTCTGCGATTATTCGCGGCGCGGCTTCTTCGACGGTGTCGGCATCCGCCTGCCCACGATCTGCGTGCGCCCCGGCAAGCCCAACAAGGCGGCCTCGGGTTTCTTCTCGAACATCATCCGCGAGCCGCTGAACGGCGAGGAGGCGGTGCTGCCGGTCTCCGATCAGGTGCGCCACTGGCACGCCTCGCCGCGCTCGGCCGTCGGCTTCCTCATCCATGCCGCGACGATGGACACGGCTGCGATCGGCCCGCGCCGCGTACTGACCATGCCGGGCTATTCCTGCACCGTCGCCGAGCAGATCGAGGCGCTCCGCAAGGTCGCCGGCGATAATGTCGTCGCCCGGATCAAGCGCGTGCCCGACCCGGTGATCGACGGCATCGTCGCCGGCTGGCCGCGCAACTTCGATCCGCAGCGCGCGCTCGCGCTCGGCTTCAAGGCAGAGTCGAGCTTCGAGGAGATCATCCGCGTCCATATCGAGGACGAGCTGCACGGCACCTTCGTGAAGTAAGGGACAAAGAGAGGGCGGCCTGGAAAGGCCGCCCTCTCTCGTATCGCGCGGCCGGCCTGAAGCCGAGCCGTCAGAGGCTGGCCTGATCGGGAACTCCGGTCTGCACCACGGCAGGGCGAGCTTCCGCGGTCTGCACCTGGTTCCGGCCGGCGCCCTTGGCCTGATAGAGATATTGATCGGCCACACGCAGCATGTCCCTGAACTGCTCGCGCGCGATATCCGCTTCGTGCACGCCAAAGCTCGCGGTGACGCTCCGGCCGCGGAGCGAGTCGATGCGCAGCGCGGCGATGCCTTCCCGCAGCCGCTCGGCGATGGCCAGAGCCTCCCTGAGGCCCGTCGCGGGCAGGAAGGCGCAGAATTCCTCGCCACCGAGCCGCGCGACGAGGTCGTAAGGCCGAAGCACGCGCTTGGCGGTTTCGGCGACGGCGACCAGCACTTCGTCACCGGCGTCGTGGCCGAAATCGTCGTTGATGCGCTTGAAGTGGTCGAGATCGAAGACGACGACGGAGAGCGCCCGCTGCTCGCGCCGCGCACGCGCGACC
>NZ_JBIWYK010000252.1:0-4532 GCF_044752385.1 Allobosea sp. CER48
CATTCGGCCCGATGCCGCGCACGGGCAGCGCCTGGCTGCGGCCCACGCGGGCGGGTGCCGCCAGCGTCGCGCCGGGCTCGGTGGTGACGAGCGGCTGGCGCAGCAGGATGGCTGGCGTTCCGTCCTTCTCGACTGTCAGGCGCAGCTCGTAGGTTCCGGCCAGGCCCGGAGTCGGCAGGGTGGGCACGGTGTTGCGCGGTTCGACCACGACGATGGCAGCGTTCGCCGGATCGTCGGGGCGCGCGATGGCGAGCCGGGCGCCCTGCGGCGGGCGGCTCAGGAAGACGCTGAGCGGCGCGCCGGCCGCGATCGTGCGAGCCGCCGAGATGGCCGGTTCGGCCGCTGCCGGCGGCTTCTTCTTCTGCGCCCAGGACGCTGCCGGCCAGAGCGCGGCAGCCAGCAGCAGGGTGCGGCGGGAGAGCGCCAGGCCTGTCCCGCCGGTCCGCATCAGCCCATCGCGGCCGCGACGGCATCGAGCGCGGCCTGTGCCTTGCTGCCGTCCGGGCCGCCGGCCTGGGCCATGTCGCGGCGGCCGCCGCCGCCCTTGCCGCCGAGCTGCTCGGACGCCGCACGCACCAGCGCGACAGCGTCGAAACGCTCGGTGAGGTCGGGCGTGACGCCGACGACGACGCCGGCCTTGCCGTCATCGGCGACGCCGACGATCACGACCACGCCGGAGCCGACGCGCGCCTTGGCCTCGTCGGCAAGGCTCTTCAGGTCCTTCATCTCGATGCCGGTGACGGCGCGGGCCAGCAGCTTGGCGCCTGCGATCTCGCGCACGGGATCCTCGGCCGCGCCGCCGCCGCCCATGGCGAGCTTCTTGCGGGCCTCGGTGAGCTCGCGTTCCAGCTTCCGGCGCTCTTCGATGAGCGCCGCCAGGCGGTTTCCGGCCTCCGAAGCGGGGACCTTCAGGAGACTGGCCAGCCCATCGAGCAGGCGCGATTCCTCGTTCAGGCGGAGGCGGGCGCCGTTGCCGGTCATGGCCTCGAGGCGGCGCACGCCGGCTGCCACGGCGCCCTCGCCGACGATGCTGACGAGGCCGATATCGCCCGTGCGCGCCGTGTGGGTGCCGCCGCAGAGCTCGACCGAATAGGCGCGCCCGGCCGGGTTGGTGCCCATCGAGACCACACGGACCTCGTCGCCGTATTTTTCGCCGAAGAGGGCGCGGGCGCCCGACTCGATCGCCTCGTCGACGCTCATCAGGCGCGTGGTGACGGGCTCGTTCCTGAGCACGATCGCGTTGGCGATCTCCTCGACCTCGCGCAGCTCCTCGTCGCTGATCGGCTTGGGATGCGAGAAGTCGAAGCGCAGGCGATCGGGCGAGACCAGCGAGCCCTTCTGCGCAACATGGTCGCCGAGGACGAGGCGCAGCGCCTCGTGCAGCAGGTGGGTCGCTGAGTGGTTGGCGCGGATCGCGGTGCGGCGCTCGTGATCGACGATGAGTTCGACGGCCGCACCGACCTTGAGCTCGCCTTCCTTGACGGTGACGCTGTGGGCGAAGACATCGCCGAGCTTCTTCTGGACGTCGCCGACCTCGACCATCGCGCCCGGAGCCTTGACGAGACCGGCGTCGCCGACCTGGCCGCCGGACTCGCCGTAGAACGGCGTCTGGTTGACCAGCATGAAGCCGGTCTCGCCGGCCTTCAGCGACTGGACCTCGGCATTGTCGCGGACCAGCGCCGTGACAACGCCTTCCGCGCTCTCGGTGTCATAGCCGAGGAATTCGGTCGCGCCGACCTTGTCGCGCAACGGGAACCAGAGCGTCTCGGTCGCGGCCTCGCCGGAGCCGGCCCAAGCGGCGCGGGCCTTGGCCTTCTGCTGCTGCATGGCGGCATCGAAGCCCTCGACATCGACGCTGATCTCGCGGGCACGCAGCGCGTCCTGCGTCAGGTCGAGCGGGAAGCCGTAGGTGTCGTAGAGGGTGAAGGCGACGTCGCCCTTGAGGCTCTGGCCGGCGGTGAGATCCTTCGAGGCGTCGTCGAGAAGATTGAGACCGCGCGCCAGCGTGGTGCGGAAGCGGGTCTCCTCGAGCTTCAGCGTCTCGGTGATCAGCGCCTCGGCGCGCAGCAGTTCGGGATAGGCGCGGCCCATCTCGCGGGTGAGCGCGGGGACGAGCTTGTACAGCAACGGCTCCTTGGCCCCGAGCAACTGCGCATGACGCATGCCGCGACGCATGATCCGGCGCAGGACGTAGCCGCGGCCTTCATTGGAAGGCAGCACGCCGTCGGCGATCAGGAAGGACGAGCAGCGCAGATGATCGGCGATGACGCGGTGGCTGGCCTTCATGGGACCGTCGGGATCAACCGAGGTCAGGTCGGCGATCGCGCCGATCAGCGCGCGGAACAGGTCGATATTATAGTTGTCATGCGTGCCCTGGAGCACCGCCGCGATGCGCTCCAGACCCATGCCGGTGTCGATCGAGGGTCGCGGCAGGTTGGTGCGTATGCCGCCCGCGGCCTCCTCGTACTGCATGAAGACGAGGTTCCAGATCTCGATGAAGCGATCGCCGTCTTGCTCGGCCGAGCCGGGCGGGCCGCCCCAGATATGGTCGCCATGATCGTAGAAGATCTCGGAGCAGGGGCCGCAGGGGCCGGTATCGCCCATGCGCCAGAAGTTATCCGAGGTCGGAATGCGGATGATTTTGTCGTCCGTCAGGCCGGCGATCTTCTTCCAGAGGGCGTGCGCCTCGTCGTCCTCGGAATAGACGGTGACGGTCAGCTTTTCCTTGGGCAGGCCGAACTCGCGGGTGACCAGGGTCCAGGCGTGGTGGATCGCCTGCTCCTTGAAATAGTCGCCGAACGAGAAGTTCCCGAGCATCTCGAAGAAGGTGTGGTGGCGCGCGGTGTAGCCGACATTGTCGAGGTCGTTGTGCTTGCCGCCGGCGCGGACGCATTTCTGTGAGGTAGTGGCGCGGGAATAGGGGCGCTTCTCCTGCCCGGTGAAGACGTTCTTGAACTGCACCATGCCCGAATTGGCGAACATCAGCGTCGGGTCGTTACGCGGCACGAGCGGGCTCGACGGCACGACTTCATGGCCGTTGGACTTGAAGTAGTCGAGGAAGGTCGACCGGATATCGTTGACGCCGCTCATCGCTGTTTGCGCTTCTCAACTCGGGCAAGGGGCCGGGCAGGCCCGACGGGAAGGACCGGTTCTAGTCAGGCCGTTCGCGCCTGTCCAGAAAGCTTGATGCAGCGCACACCCTCCAAGGCCTTATCCTCAAACGAAAAGGGCGGCCCGAGGGGCCGCCCTTGCGTGGTTCCGGGCCGAAGCCTCCGGGCTCAGGCCTCGCCTTCGTCGAGGTCGTCGTCGGTCGGGTTCGCCTCGTCGAGGATGCGATCGGCGACCAGGCCGGAGTTCTGGCGGATCGTGGCTTCGATCTTCGCGGCCAGGTCGGGATTGTTCTTGAGGAATGTCTTGGCGTTCTCGCGCCCCTGGCCGAGGCGCTGGCTGTCGAAGGAGAACCAGGCGCCGGACTTCTCGACCATGCCGGCCTTGACGCCGAGATCGACCAGCTCGCCGACCTTCGAGATGCCCTCGCCGAACATGATGTCGAACTCGACCTGCTTGAAGGGCGGCGCGACCTTGTTCTTGACGACCTTGACGCGGACCTGGTTGCCGGTGGCCTCGTCACGCTCCTTGAGCGTCGAGACGCGGCGGATGTCGAGGCGGACCGAGGCGTAGAACTTCAGCGCGTTGCCGCCGGTGGTGGTCTCGGGCGAGCCGTACATCACGCCGATCTTCATGCGGATCTGGTTGATGAAGATCACCATGCAGTTCGAGCGCGAGATCGAGGCGGTGAGCTTGCGCAGCGCCTGGCTCATGAGGCGGGCCTGCAGGCCGGGCTGCACGTCGCCCATCTCGCCCTCGATCTCGGCGCGCGGGGTCAGCGCCGCGACCGAGTCGACCACAAGCACGTCGATCGCGCCGGAGCGGACGAGTGTGTCGGTGATCTCGAGCGCCTGCTCGCCGGTGTCGGGCTGCGAGATCAGCAGGTCGTCGAGGTTGACGCCGAGCTTGCGGGCATAGACCGGGTCGAGCGCGTGTTCCGCGTCGACGAAGGCGCAGACGCCGCCCTTCTTCTGCGCCTCGGCAATGGTGTGCAGCGCAAGCGTGGTCTTGCCGGAGGATTCCGGCCCGTAGATCTCGACGATGCGCCCCTTGGGCAAGCCGCCGACGCCGAGCGCGATGTCGAGCCCCAGCGAACCCGTCGAGATCGTCTCGATCTCGATCGCCTGCGGGTTCTTGCCGAGCCGCATGATCGAACCCTTGCCGAAGGCGCGTTCGATCTGGGAGAGCGCTGCATCGAGCGCCTTGGCCTTGTCCATCGAGGAGCCTTCCACGAGTCTGAGGTTTGCCTGATTCACGGTTCGGGCTCCTTATGGCAGGGCCAAGGGGACATCTCAATCAGTCTTGACAGGAGAATGATCACTCTTTGTTCCTGCGAGCAAGTTCTTTTTTTGTTCTCGATGTCAGTTTGTGGCAGGAGGTGCTGTTCGACGCCTTTGATATGCTTATTTGTTCGGCGTTTTGAG
>NZ_JBIWYK010000253.1:0-4527 GCF_044752385.1 Allobosea sp. CER48
TCTGGCGATCAAGACGCCGGAGTCTTGACGCTTCGCTCCGGCGGCCTACCTCTTCTCGACCATGACCCGCCGCAAGCTCCTCTCCTTCGTCGGTCTCGGTGCGCTGCTGGCTTCGACCGGCGGCGCCTGGGCCGCGATCTCGCGCTCCCGCAATCCCTATTATCAGGGACCCGTGAGCGACCATTTCAACGGTGTCGTCTTCACCGACGGCCGCCCCGTCAGCAAGGGGCTGCTCGACGTCCTGCGCTGGCAGACCGGCAAGCGCGAGCGCGAGGCCTTTCCGCCGCAATACGCCGCGCCGCCGCAGGACAAGCCGCCGGCGCGCGTCGACGGCATCCGCGTCGTCCATCTCGGCCACGCCTCGTTTCTCTATCAGATCGGCGGCCTCAATTTGCTGGTCGATCCGGTCTATTCCGAGCGCGCGAGCCCGTTCTCCTTCATTGGCCCACGGCGCGTGAACCAGCCGGGCGTCGCCTTCGGCGACTTGCCCAGGATCGATGCGGTCCTCATCACCCACAACCATTACGACCATCTCGACATCGAGACCCTGGCGCGCCTCCACGATCGCGACCAGCCGCGCATGATCATGCCGCTCGGCAACGACACCATCGTCAGGGCCCGCGTGCCCGACGCCCGCGCCGAGGCGCATGATTGGAACGCTCGCCTCCAGCTTTCCGACGGCGTCGCGATCACGCTCCTGCCAAGCTACCACTGGTCCGCGCGCGGCGCGTTCGACCGGCGCATGGCGCTCTGGTGCTCCTACGCGCTCGAAGCGGCCGGCACGAAGATCTTCCATGTCGGCGATACCGGATATCATGACGGCTCACTCTACGAACGGCTCGGCCGCGAGCACGGCCCCTTCCGCCTCGCCGTGCTGCCGATCGGCGCCTATGAGCCGCGCTGGTTCATGTCGGACAACCACATGAATCCGGATGAAGCGGTCAAGGTGATGCTGGCGCTCCGCGCCGAGCAGGCGATCGGCCATCACTGGGGCACCTTCCAGCTCACCGACGAGGGCATCGAGCGGCCGCCCGCGGCGCTGAAAACCGCATTGGCGACGGCTGGGCTGCCGGAAGAGCGCTTCAGGCCGATGCGGCCAGGCCTGAGCTGGAGTGCATGACCGCGCAGCCGTCGTTCCCGCGCGCGAGAATCCCAGGACGAAACGGCGCTAGCGGAGATGCTCGGGCCAGGCCCGAGCATGACGCCTGGGGGCGGGGCTATTTCGGCTGAACGTAGACGTTGATCTCGAGGTTCGGATCGCCGGGATCGTTGAGCTCGCTGACATATTCCTCGAGGAAAGCGTCCTTCACGACGATGCTCTTCGCCTCGAGATAGGCGGTGATCGTCTCGTAGGTCGAATCGATGTCGTCATAGGGAGCCTGATGCAGGAAACGCAGCGCCGGCCCCGCAGGCGATGTCCCCATCCTGAAATCCGGCCCCAGCGTCGGCGCCTGTCCGCCGGGCGGAATCGCGACCGGCAGCATCGCCTCGAAGCGGAAGCCATCGTCGGTGGTCTCGACGAACAGCGCGAGCGGGCGGCCGGCCACGGCCAATCCGTTCTTCTGCGCCTCGGCCCGCAGAGCCCTGATGGCGTTCGAGAGCCTCTGGAATCCCTGGTCCCAGGTCGCCTGCCCCGACATCATCAGCACCGGCTTGGGCGCAAGCGCGACCTCGCCGACATCGCTGCTGTCGGAGCCCCTGCCGGCGAGTGTCGAATTCGGATCGGGCACGCCGGTCTGCTGCTGCGCCGGCGGGGGCGGCAGCGGCTGGCCGGGCGCGGGCAGCGTCGGCGGCGGCTGCACCGGCTGCGGCTCGATCGGCATCGATGGTGCAGGCGCGGGCTGGACGGGCTGCGGCGTCACCGGTCCCTGCAGAGCCGGGGGCGGCTGCACCGGCTGCGGGCTCGACGGCTGCTCGGGAGCCGGCGCAGGCTGTGCCTGCGCCGGAGCGGAAGGCGCCTGGACGGGAGCAGTGCCGGGCGGCGGCGCCAGAGGCGCGGATTCGACGGCCGCCGGCGGCGCGACGCGCCCTTGCGCGACAACCATTCCGCTGGACACGCTCGCCATGCCGGCGAGCGCCAGAACACAAATCCGGGAATACCGCATCGTTACGGCCCTGAGTTTCACGCGATTCGCGCCCTTGCAGCGCAACATAGAATGTCCACCTTCTGTCAGGAACGGGGACGAGGGTGGCTTTTTCACGTCGCCTCGGCCATAGACCCACTATTCATGGGACGTGTGACCAAATGAACGCTCTGGCCAATCGCCGGTTCCTGAAGATGAACGGCCTCGGCAACCAGATCACGGTGCTCGACCTGCGCGGCACGAAGCATATCGTCAGCGAGGCCGAAGCGCGCGCCATCGCGGCGGATCCGCACGCCCGGTTCGACCAGCTCATGGTCCTGCACGATGCGAAAACGCCCGGCACCGACGCCTTCGTGCGCATCTACAACACCGACGGCTCCGAGGCCGGCGCCTGCGGCAACGGCACGCGTTGCGTCGCCTGGGCGATGGTCGCCGACCCGCAGATGGGCGATGCCGGCAAGACCCGCCTCGCGCTTCAGACCAAGGCCGGTCTGCTGCCTGCGGTGCGCGAAGGCGAGACGCTGTTCACCGTCGACATGGGCGCGCCCCGCCTCGCCTGGGACGAGATCCCGCTGGCCGAGCCCTTCGAGGACACCAGCCGCTTCGAATTGCAGATCGGGCCGATCGACGCCCCGATCCTGCACACGCCCTGCGCGGTCAACATGGGCAACCCGCATGCCGTCTTCTTCGTCGCGGATCCCTATGCCTACAATCTCGAGCAGATCGGCCCGCTGCTCGAGAATCACCCGATCTTCCCCGACCGCGCCAATATCGAGCTCGCCGCGGTGAAGGCGCCCGACCATATCGTCCTGCGCGTCTGGGAACGCGGCGCGGGCATCACCCAGGCCTGCGGCTCGGGCGCCTGCGCGGCCCTGGTCGCGGGTGTGCGCCGCGAGCTGACCGCCCGCAAGGCCACGGTCAGCCTGCCGGGCGGCGACCTCGCCATCGAATGGCGCGAGAGCGATGGCCACGTCCTGATGACCGGCCCGGTCGAGTTCGAATGGGAAGGCCGGATCGACCCCGCCCTGATCGAGCGCGCGGCCTGATGGCCCTGGAGGTCGTCACCTTCGGCTGCCGCCTCAACATCGTCGAGAGCGAGGCGCTGCGGCTCCAGGCCGAGGCTGCCGGGCTCAAGGACGCCGCGATCGTCAACTCCTGCGCCGTCACCGCCGAGGCGACACGCCAGGCCCGGCAGGCCGTGCGACGTCTGAAGCGCGAGCAACCGGAACGCCCGGTGATCGTCACCGGCTGCGCCGCCCAGATCGAGCCCGCCCGCTTCGCGGGAATGCCGGAAGTCGATCGCGTTCTCGGCAATGACGAGAAGCTCGATGTCCGGAGCTGGATGGCGCTCGCCGCCTCAAACAGCCTCGGAAACCCCGACGCGGTCGCCGCCGACAAGCTCGATGTCGGCGACATCATGGTCCGCACGACCTTGCGGCCGCCCATAACCGGCCGCTTCGCAGGCCATACCCGCGGCTTCGTTCAGGTCCAGAATGGCTGCGACCATCGCTGCACCTTCTGCGTCATCCCGTTCGGCCGCGGCAACTCGCGTTCGCTGCCTGTCGACGACGTGGTCGCGCAATGTCGCAGGCTCGTCGAAGCCGGTGCGCGCGAGGTCGTGCTGACCGGCGTCGATCTCACGAGCTATGGCCGGGACCTGCCGGACCTGCCGTCGCTTGGCGCGCTGGCAGGAGCCATACTGCGCGGCCTGCCCGAGCTGCCGCGCCTGCGCCTGTCCTCGATCGATGCGGTCGAGGTCGATGACGCGCTGCGCGATCTGCTTGCGACCGAGACCAGGCTGATGCCGCATCTGCATCTGTCGCTGCAGGCCGGCGACGACCTCATCCTGAAACGCATGAAGCGCCGCCACAGCCGCGCCGACGCCATCCGCTTCTGCGCGGAGATCAGGGCCCTGCGCCCCGACATCGTGTTCGGCGCCGATCTGATCGCAGGCTTCCCGACCGAGGACGACGCCATGTTCTCCCGCTCGCTCGGTCTGGTCGAGGAATGCGGGCTCAGCTTCGTCCACGTCTTCCCCTATTCGGCCCGCCCCGGCACGCCCGCCGCGCGCATGCCGCAGTTGCCTGGGGATGTGGTGAGCGAGCGTGCTGCCCGGTTGCGGGCGGTGGCGGGCGCCGCGCATGAACGGCATCTCGCCGAACGCGTCGGGCGGCCGCTGAGCGTCCTGACCGAGCGCGGCAACACCGGCCGGGCTGAGGACTTCACGCTGGTGCGCTTCGATCGCGACATCGCTGCCGGGCACATCCTGGTGACGACAGGCCATGCGGCCGACGGGCGGGCTCTCCTCGCGGCCTAGTCCTCGGGAAAGGGCATTGCCGCCCCGGTCGCCGATGGGAGGAGGAGGAGAGACCGGGGCGGCGGAGCCATGCCGGAGCGGCGGGCTCGGACATTAGACGCTGCGAGAACGGAAAAGGTTCAAATC
>NZ_JBIWYK010000254.1:0-4527 GCF_044752385.1 Allobosea sp. CER48
CGGCCCCGCAAGACGTGTCCAAAGGCCACACGAGCGCCGCAAGCTGCTGTCAGAGCTGTGATTTGACCTCGAAAGGGCAAACGCACACAAGCTCGGGCGCAGAAGCGCTTTGCTCCGCTGGCGGATTCTCCGTGCGGCGGTCTTGAAAGGAAGACGAGATGGCTTTCCGCACCCTCACCAGATTGGCGCGCGCCTGCCTGCGGCCTGCCGGCCTCGCGCTCGGCCTCTGGGTCGCTGCCTCGGCCATGCCTGTGATGGCGCAGAACCAGCCCCTCTCGCCCGAGCAACGCAAGGCGGTCACCGACCTGATCCGCGAGACGCTGCTGAAGAACCCGGAGATCATCCAGGACGCGCTGATCGAGCTGGAGCGCCGCAATACGGTCGCCCAGGCCGAGGCGCAGCGCGGCGCGGTGGCTGCCGAGAAAACGCGGATCAGCGATCCCGCGACCTCGGTCATCATCGGCAACCCCGAGGGTGACATCACGCTCGTCGAGTTCATGGATTACAATTGCGGCTTCTGCAAAAGGGCGATGGAGGACGTGACCGCCCTCGCCAAGGCCGATCCGAAGTTGCGCGTCGTGCTGAAGGACTTCCCGATACTCGGCCCCGATTCGGTCGAGGCCAGCCGCGTCGCCGTTGCCGCCAAGAACCAGCTCCAGGGCCAGAAGTACTTCGATTTCCACAACAAGCTCATGGCGGTGAAGGGCCGCGTAAATGCGGCCAAGGCGCTGGAGATTGCCAAGGAGGCCGGCGCCGATGTGGCGCAGCTGAAGAAGGACATGGAGGCTCCGGCCACCAAGGCCGCGATCGAGGACACCGTCGCGCTCGGCGACCGCCTGGGCCTGACCGGCACCCCCGCCTTCATCATCGGCGAGGAGATCGTCTTCGGCGCCGTCGGCCAGGCGGCCCTCAAGCAGAAGATCGAGTCGGTGCGCCGCTGCGGCAAGACCGAGTGCGCCGGCTGAAGCCATCCCGAGTAGCCGCATGGCGAGACATGTGGGCCGGCAGGCGCCGTTCAGGCTTCCCCTGCCGGCCCGCAACGTTTATGAGGACGGCACCTGCCGCCCCTGCGCGGCGCCGGAATCAACGCCCTTCCATGGTTTCCGTCCACGTCCTGAACGGACCCCAGAGCAACCTGCTCGCCCCCCGCCATGCGGCGAAGTGCGTCGGCAGGCTCCCAGAGCCTGCCTTCGACGCCAACGCCCCGCAGCCGGGCGAGCAGGCGGCAAGGGCCGCCTGAATCCACATGAACGGGATTGCGGCATCGGCCGCGACCCACCCCAGAATCCGAAGAAGACGGTGACACCGCCATGGCGACCAAGAGCCCGATCGATCCAGAACTTGTCCGCGAGCTCGCCGAGCTCCTGAACCAGACCGATCTTACCGAGATCGAGGTCGAGAAGGGCGATCTGCGCGTCCGCGTCGCCCGCAGCATCACCACCACCGTCCAGGTGCCCGCCGCGGCTGCCCTGCCCGTGGCTGCAGCCGCCCCGGTCGCCGTCGCCGCAACTCCGGCCGAAAGCAAGCCCACGGCCGCCCATCCCGGCGCTGTCACCTCGCCTATGGTCGGCACCGCCTATCGCCGCCCCTCGCCCGAGGCCAAGCCCTTCGTCGAGATCGGCAGCGTCGTGAAGCAGGGAGAGCGCATCCTGCTGGTCGAGGCGATGAAGACCTTCAACGACATCGTGGCGCCCCGCGCCGGCAAGGTCACCGCCATCCTCGTCGAGGATGGCCAGCCGGTCGAGTACGGTGAGCCGCTGCTGGTGATCGAGTGAGCGCGGCGCCCCTCGCCGCCAGGTCCGAGTTGGGTTTCAAGATGTTCGACAAGATCCTGATCGCCAATCGCGGAGAGATCGCGCTGCGCGTCCTGCGCGCCGCCAAGGAGCTCGGCATCGCGACCGTCGCGGTGCACTCCACGGCCGATGCGAATGCGATGCATGTGCGCCTCGCCGACGAGAGCGTCTGCATTGGTCCGCCGCCGGCCCGCGAGAGCTATCTCAACATCCCCGCGCTGATCGCCGCCTGCGAGATCACCGGCGCGGACGCGGTCCATCCGGGCTACGGCTTCCTCTCCGAGAATGCCCGCTTCGCGGAGATTCTGGAGCAGCACAACATCACCTTCATCGGCCCGAAGGCCGCGCATATCCGCAGCATGGGCGACAAGATCGAGGCCAAGCGCACTGCCAAGCGCCTCGGCATCCCCTGCGTGCCGGGCTCCGATGGTGGTGTCGCCGACGAGGCGGAGGCGCTGCGCATCATCCGCGAGATCGGCCTGCCCGTCATCATCAAGGCCGCCTCCGGCGGCGGCGGCAAGGGCATGAAGGTCGTTCGCACCGAGGACGAGATCGCCGTCCTGCTCGCGACCGCCCGCAGCGAGGCCAAGGCCAATTTCGGCGACGACGCGGTCTATATCGAGAAGTATCTCGAGAAGCCGCGCCATATCGAGATCCAGGTGCTCGGTGACGGCCGAGGCAACGCGATCCATCTCGGCGAGCGCGACTGTTCGCTGCAGCGCCGCCACCAGAAGGTCTGGGAGGAAGGTCCGTCGCCCGCGCTCAACGCCGGCGAGCGCGACAGGATCGGCGAGATCTGCGCCAAGGCGATGTCCGAACTCGGCTATCTCGGCGCCGGCACGATCGAGTTCCTCTACGAGGATGGCGAGTTCTACTTCATCGAGATGAACACCCGCATCCAGGTCGAGCATCCCGTCACCGAGATGATCACGGGAATCGACCTCGTCAACGAGCAGATCCGCATCGCCGCCGGCGCGCCGCTCTCGCTCAAGCAGTCGGACATCGTCATCGAGGGCCATGCCATCGAGTGCCGCGTCAATGCCGAGCATCCGGCGACGTTCCGCCCCTCGCCCGGCAAGATCGCCTCGTTCCACACTCCGGGCGGCCTCGGGGTGCGCGTCGATTCCGCCGCATACCAGGGCTACATGATCCCGCCGAACTACGACTCGCTGGTTGGCAAGCTGATCGTCCATGGCCGCAACCGCGACGAGTGCCTGATGCGCCTGCGTCGCTCGCTCGACGAGTTCGTCGTCGACGGCGTCGACACGACGCTGCCGCTGTTCCGCACGCTGGTGCGCAACCCGGACATCCTGAACGGCGACTACAACATCCACTGGCTCGAGAAATTCCTCGCCGCCGGCGGCATGGGCGAGCCGGAAGCCTGAAAGCTCCACAGCCCCTGAAACGACGAAGCCCCTCGCATCGCGAGGGGCTTTTCATTTTGGCGCATGCGCGTTGCGGCGGGATCAGATCGTCTCCAGCAGCCCCTTCATCAGGGCCTGGCGCGGCGCGATCGACGAGATCAGGGCATATTCCTGCAGCGTATGCGCCCCATCGCCATCGATGCCGAGGCCGTCGAGGGTGGGCACGCCAAGCGCGGCGGTGAAGTTGCCATCCGAGCCGCCGCCCGTCATCGGGCAGTCCTGGAGGTCGAGGCCGATCCCGGCCGCGACCTTCTGCGCCTTTCCGAACAGCTCGGCTACCATTGCCGATTTTTCGTAGGGCGGACGGTTCATTCCGCCGGTAATGCGCAGCTGGACGTCCGGATCATGCGGATTGAGGCTGAGGATCCGGTTCTCCATCATCACGCCATCGGCGAGGGTCGTGACGCGGCAATCGACGCTGAACCAGGCATGTTGCGGGATGACATTGGCTGCGGTGCCGCCGCCCATGAGCGCGACGCTCGTCGTGATGCCTCGCCCATAATCCGTCATCGCCTCGATCGCTAGGATCTGATGGGCGGCCTCGCGGATGGCGCTGCGGCCGTCGGCATGGCGCGAGCCGGCATGGGCCGGGCGGCCCTCCAGCCTGACGTCGAAGCGGCCGACACCCTTGCGGGCCGTGACGATCTTGCCGCCGAGGCGGGCCGGCTCGGTGACGAGCACCGCTGCGGCATTCCGGCCGAGCTCCTCGATCATCCCCCGGCTGGTCGGCGAGCCGATCTCCTCGTCCGGCGTGAACAGGAAGGTCATCGGCCGCTTCGCGCTGCCGGCGACGGCGACCTGCTTGAACGCCTGCAGCGCCAGCCAGGCACCGCCCTTCATGTCGTAGACGCCGGGGCCGTAGAGCCGGTCGCCGTCGATCCTGACCGGCAGCTCCTTCGCGCTCGTCCCGACCGGATGTACGGTATCGAGGTGCGACATCACCGCGACGGCCGGCTGGCCGTTGTCGAGGCCTGCGCGCAGCAGGACCATGTCGCCGAGCCCGTCGCGGCCGGGAATGCGCTCGACCGCGATCGGCAGTCCCTCGACATCCTTCTGGACGAGATCCATCATGCCGTTCAGCCCGGCGGGATGGTTCGTGGGGCTCTCGAGCGCGACCCAGACGGAGAGAGCGGCGGCGGCATCGTTCTGATTCATGCCGCCATGTTCTCCGATCAGGCCCCCGCGGCGCAAGACGTTCTCCATGCGCCAGGCACAGGACCGCAGCGCATGCTCGCGCGCTACATGATCTCGCCGCGCTCGATCTGCAGCGTCTCGTCCGCGATCGCGTCGAGCAGCGCCGGCGTCGACTT
>NZ_JBIWYK010000255.1:0-4447 GCF_044752385.1 Allobosea sp. CER48
TGGAAGGCCTGCTTCCAGAGCGCCGCGGCCTGTTCAAGCCGGTTCTGGTCGTAGACGCCCTGGACCTGATGGATGCTGAGCGTCCAGGTCCTCGCGCCGGAATCCTGCCAGACCTTGTCGAGGAGCCGCCGCAGCCGCTCCGGATCGCGGGCTCCGGCCGCATTGCCGAAGACGGTGAACTGGCCTGAGTTCTGCAGCATGTCAGAGACCAGGACGAGTGAGCGATCGCCTGTCGGCACGCGGTTCTCGCGCCGGGAGACGACGTCGCCGATTGCCTCGACGATCGGCGACTGGTTGCCCTTCGCCGGCTGGGTCAGCACGGTCATGGCGTCGTCGAGCGGGCGGCCGAATTTCTCGACCCATTTCACATATTCACGACGGGGGTTGCCGATCAGCTCGCTGGCCGTCCTCCCGGGATTGCATAGCGAGATCAACGACGGGAAGCCGGGCTCGAACACGTCATTGAAGACGTAGATCGAGAGCATGCGCTCGGCCGGAAGCTCGTCGCCGATCTGCTTGACGAGCTTCTTCAGGCGCCCGGCCTGCACCTCGCTCCACGGGTCGCTCTTGTCGACGAGGATGAGCGTGTGCCCGACCGGGCCGGTCTTCGGGCACAGCGTCTCCTGGTCTCGCGGAGGGCCGCGCAGCAGGGAGGGGGCCGCGAAGAAGCCAACGAGCGCGACGCCCGCGAGCAGGGAGGCGACGATGGCCAGGTTCTCGGTCTTCATCCCTCGGCCTCTAGCGCGGCATTGCGGCGAAATCCTCCGCCGCTCGCTTCTGCGCCGCTTCGTCGCTCTCGAAGGCTTCGCGCCCGGCCTGGGCCGCGCGCAGCTTCACCTGCTCGATCTCACCCGCGAGATCGACGCCGCGCAGCAGCATCAGGCGGTCCTTGAGCTTGACCTCGATCAGCGCCGGCATGCTGGCGAGCTGCTGCTCGAAATCCTCGATCTGCCTGCGCACGGCGACATATTCCGGCAACTCGCCCGGCTGGTCGATTTCGGCCAGATTGAGCGATTGCCCGAAATAGGCCGGCGGTAGATCGGTTCTGACCCGCAGGTTGGCTTCCCGATACTGCATCATGGCCGCATCCTTGGCTGCGCGCAGCTGTCCGAGCCGAGTGAGATAGAGATCACGGGCCTTTTCGGCGGCGGCCTTCTTGCCCTGCAGCTTTCCGAGCTCGTCGCGGCAATCGGCGCGGAAGCCATCGATCTGGGTTCGGATCGCCTCCAGCTCCGGCAGCAATTGGCCATCGAGCCGGCGTCGCTCGTCCTCGACCGCACTCCAGCGCTGGCGCCAGCGCTTATAGGCGGCGGCGTGGCCGGGATAGGTACCGAAAGCGGTATAGCCCTTCGTTGCCGCCACGAAGGCGACGAGGCAACCGATAATGACGAGGGCGACCGACTTGATGTCGTAGATCGCGAAGGGATTCTCCAGCATGCGCGGCATAACCTGATAGGAGCGCGCATCGGGATTCGCGATCAGCATCTCGCGGTAATGGCCGACGGCCAGGTTGAACAGCACGATCAGCGCAATCATCCCCGCATAGGCCGGCAGCGCCCAGAACAGATGCGAACTCTTGACGTGCTGGCAGTAGCGCGCCGGGCCTATCCCCATGCAGAAGCCCAGCGCGATATTGAGCGCCGAGATGATGACGGCGGTCGCCGCGCCTCCGACGAGGCCGAAATCGCTGGCTTCGGCGAAGAAGTTGCCGTTGAGCAGGCTTTCCAGCACCAGCGGCACGACGAGGAAGAACAGGATGAACTGCCACTTGTCGAGCTTGGGATCGGCGCGACGCTTGTTCTCGAAATTGAAGTAGGCGTATTCGCGCTTGGCCCGGAGGGCGTCGTAGATGCGCTGCTCCAGCTCGCTGCCGTGCTTGTTCAGCATGGCCCGCAAGGTCGCCTCGACGCCGCGCACGCGTCCTTCGAAGCGCTGCTGGGTGAACAGCTCCTGCCGGCTCACGACTTCGGCCTGGATGGCATTGAGGCGCGCTGCCGCCTCCTGCCGCAGCGCGGCGTAGTGCTCGCGCGCCCGGGCTATCAGCGTCTGCTCGGTCTGGGAGAGCATCGTCGCATCTGCCGGCGGCAGGTTTTCGACTGCATCGCTCGCGCCGTTATGGCCGGCCCGGACCGACTCCGCGAGGTGGTGCGCCGTCATAGCCACGCTGCCGTCGCGGAGCGACGCCCCACCGCCGTTGTCATTCGCCATGGGCGGCTCGCGTCAGAAACAGGCGGGCATCGACGATATCAACCCAGAAATCGCGGAAGCCTGGATAGGCTGGGCGCAGATAGGCGCGCTCGAACCAGATCGTCAGAGCGACGAGCGCGGCTGCCGCCAGCATGGGCAGGGTCGCGCCGAGCGACAGGAAAGTTGCGTCGCGCGCCGGGAGCAGCCAGCCGAGCCCCGCCAATGCGAGTACGCAGGTGATGACAAGCAAGGCCAGCACACGATGACGGCCGGTATCGTAGGCGAGTTGCAGCGCTGCCGTCATCAGCGTGACGGCGAAGGCGGCGCACAGCTCGATCACGGCAAGCCCTGCCAGAACGCCTGCGATCCCCGCGCCGATCCCCGTCGGTGATACCGGCGAAAGCACGCGGAAGACGCTGCTTCCGGATGACCAGCCGAGGAACAGGCAGAACAGCAAGGTGGCCGACACGAGGATGGCGAGAAGGGGCAAGGAGCGTCGCAGCCGCGCCGCCATGATGGCAAGCCGCGCCGCATGGGTCTGCCTCACGGCGCCGTTGACTGCGCTTGCCGCCGCTCTCGCGCGGCTTGCGATCGCCTTGAACATAACCCCAAGCAACTCCAACCGACGCGCGACGGTGCCGGTATTCGCCCGGTCGGTCAAGCGAGCGGTCGCCGCCGCCTGTTGGCGATCAACCGCCCGTGACACTCATGTGTCGGCCGACGGCCGGGCGCGCATGGCGCCGGTCGATGATGAAGTCATGGCCCTTGGGCTTGCGGGCGATGGCCTCGTCCATCGTGCGGTAGAGCAGGGCGTCGTCCTGCGAGGAGCGGACCGCGGCGCGCAGATCCGCCGCGTCCTCCTGGCCCAGGCACATGTAGAGCGTGCCGGTGCAGGTGAGGCGCACGCGGTTGCAGCTCTCGCAGAAGTTATGGGTCAGCGGCGTGATGAAGCCGACGAGGCCACCGGTTTCCTTGACGCGGACATAGCGCGCCGGCCCGCCGGTGCGGTAGGGGTCGTCGACCAGCGTGTACTTGTCCATCAATCGCCCGCGCACCACCGAGAGCGGCAGGTACTGGTCGATGCGGCCGACCTCGATCTCGCCCATCGGCATGACCTCGATCAGCGTCAGGTCCATGCCGAGGCCGTGCGACCAGAGCATCAGCTCTTCGATCTCCTCGTCGTTGACGCCCTTCAGCGCCACCGCGTTGATCTTCACCCGCATGCCGGCCTTGCGCGCCGCCTCGATGCCGGCGAGCACGACCTTGAGATCGCCCCGGCGGGTAATTTCGCGGAACTTGTCGGCGTCGAGCGTATCGAGCGAGACATTGATGCGGCGCACGCCATAACCGGCGAGTTCGTCCGCATAGCGATGCAGAAGCGAGCCGTTGGTCGTCAGCGTCAGCTCGTCGAGCGCGCCCGATGTGAGATGGCGGGAGAGCGAGCGGAAGAGGCTCATGATGTCGCGGCGCACGAGCGGCTCGCCGCCGGTAAGCCGCAGCTTCCGCGTCCCGCGGCTGACGAAGGCGGTAGCGATCCGGTCGAGTTCCTCGAGGGTCAGCAATTCCTTGCGCGGCAGGAACTGCATGTTTTCGGCCATGCAGTAGACGCAGCGGAAATCGCAGCGATCCGTCACCGAGATACGCAGATAGGAAATCTTTCGGCCGAACGGATCGACCAGCGGCGACCGCGTCAGCGGCTTCATTTCGTCGAGCAGCACGTCTGCCTCAACTCCGAACCTGCAGCCCGCTCCGCCCAGGATGCGGACTGGTTTTCACATTGCTATACCCAGACATTGGCACCGCTGTGGCCAAGGTCAAGCACGTGACTGCCGCAGCCCGCGAGGAACTTACACGATCATGTCATCCTGGCCGACCGAAATCCGCCTGTCGAAGGATCGTCGCACCTTGCATGTCGCGTTCGACGACGGTGCAAGCTTTGCCCTGCCGGCTGAGCTGCTGCGTGTTGAAAGTCCCTCGGCAGAGGTGCAGGGCCATCATCCCAGCCAGAAGACGATCGTCCCGGGCAAGGCGGAGGTCGAGATCCTCAGGGTCGAACCGGTCGGCCATTACGCCGTCAGGCTCGGTTTCGACGACATGCACGAGACCGGCATCTACGCCTGGGATTATCTGCGCGAGCTCGGGGAGCAGGCACAGGAGAAGATGAAGGCCTATGAGGCGGCGCTGGCCGAGAAGGGGCTCTCCCGCCAACGAAAGCGCTAGGGCCTGACGATGCGCTCGACGTCCGGCAGTTTCCAGCTCT
>NZ_JBIWYK010000256.1:0-4446 GCF_044752385.1 Allobosea sp. CER48
TGCTGAAACCGTTATCGAAGGGTAGCGTTCCAGCCGCAGCATATCCACCCCAACCGCAACAGGAGACAGCGACATGGCGATCAACAGGACCGGCTCGGCCCATTGGGAAGGCGGCATCAAGGACGGCAAGGGCACGATCTCGACCGAGAGCGGCGCGCTCAGCGCCTATCCCTATGGCTTCTCCAGCCGCTTCGAGGGCAAGCCCGGCAGCAATCCGGAGGAGATCATCGGCGCGGCCCATGCCGCCTGCTTCACCATGGCGCTGTCGCTGATCCTCGGCGAAGCCAATCTGAAGGCCGATGCGCTCGACACCAGCGCCCGCGTGAGCCTCGACAAGCTCGACGACGGCTACGCCATCACCGCGATCCACCTGACCCTGAAGGGCAAGGTGCCCGGCGCCGACCAGGCGACCTTCCAGTCACTGGCCGACAAGGCCAAGGCCGGCTGCCCGGTCTCGAAGCTGTTCAAGGCGCCGATCACGCTGGAGGCGACGCTGATAGGCTAAAGTCCGGGGACCACGGCGTCATGCTCGCCCTTGTGGCGAGCATCCACATCCTGAGCACCGCATTCGCCGAACGAAGACACGGATGGTCGGTACAAGCCCGACCATGACGGGAACCGTCAGGCGAAGTGGCAGGAGACGTGAACGGCGCCCAGGCGCCGCAGCTCCGGCCGCTCGCTGCGGCAGCGATCGGCAGCCTGCGCGCAACGCGGGTTGAAGCTGCAGCCCGGCGGCGGCGCGATCGGGCTCGGCACCTCGCCGGACATGGGCCGGCGTGCCCGGTTCGGGCGCTCGACATCGGGGATCGTCTCGAGCAGCAGCCGCGTATAGGGGTGGCGCGGCCGGGTGAAGACCTCGTCGGCCGACCCAGCCTCGACGAAGCGGCCGAGATACATGATCGCGAGATCGTCCGACATATGCCGGACGACAGAGAGGTTGTGGCTGATGAAGAGATAGGTCAGCCCGAATTCCTTCTGCAGCCGCACCATCAGGTTCAGGATCTGTGCCTGCACTGAGACGTCGAGCGCCGAGGTCGGCTCGTCGCAGACCAGGAAGTCGGCCTCGGTCGCGAGAGCACGGGCGATCGAGATGCGCTGGCGCTGGCCACCCGAGAAGGCGTGCGGGTAGCGGCTCGCGTCGGTGCGGGAGAGGCCGACGACTTCCAGCAGGTCCCCGACGCGTTGCTGCACCGCCGCGTCGTCCGGCCGGAGCTTCAATTCGCGGATCGGCTCCGCGATGATGTCGCCGACGCGCCAGCGCGGATTGAGCGAGGCATAGGGGTCCTGGAAGATCATCTGCACGCGCGGCGGCCCGAACGAGCCGTCGGCGCGGCGGATGTCGCGGAAGTTGAGCATGCCCTCGGTCGGCCGCTGCAGGCCCACGACCATGCGCGCCAGCGTCGATTTTCCGCAGCCGGACTCGCCGACGATGCTGAAGGTTGTGCCGCGCTTCACCGTGAAGGAGACGTTCTCGACCGCGCGCAGGATGCGGCGCGGCTCCCTCGAGAACAGCCGGGACAGGGCTGGCGCCGAGACATCGAAGCGGCAGGAGGCGGCCGCGACATCGAGGATGATGTCGCCTTGCGGTGCGGTCTCGGTCATCGCCGGCTTCGGCATCGGCTGACCCTGCGTGAGCGTCATCACGTTATCACGCATGCGCCGCCTCCTTCAGCGGGAAATGGCAGGCTGCCGCATGCGCCGCCAGCGGCAGGCCCGGCTTGTTGTCGCGGCAGAAGCCTTCGGCCCGGCCGCAGCGCGGGTTGAAGGCACAGCCGGAGGGAATGGCGTTGAGGCGCGGCATGGCGCCGTCGATCTGGTTGAGGTGCTCGTGGCGGGCATGGACGCTCGGGATCGAAGCCATCAACCCGGCGGTATAGGGGTGGCGCGGGCGGCGCACGACCTCCTCGACAGGGCCCATCTCGACGATGCGGCCGGCATACATCACCGCCACGCGATCCACGGTCTCGGCGATGACTCCCATATCGTGGGTAACCAGCATGATGGACGTGCCGTGCTCGCGGCAGAGCCGCTTCAGCAGCGTGGTGATCTGCGCCTGGATGGAGACGTCGAGCGCTGTGGTCGGCTCGTCCGCGATGATCAGCGAGGGCTCGGCGCAGAGTGCGAGCGCGATCACGACGCGCTGGCGCATGCCGCCGGAGAACTGATGCGGGAAATGGTCGATCCGCGTCTCGGCAGCGGGAATGCCGACCTCCTTGAGCAGGTCGAGCGCGCGCCTGCGCGCCTCGGCCCGGCTGACCGGCAGATGGGTCAGGATCGTCTCGACGATCTGGTCGCCGACCTTGAGCAGCGGATGGAGCGAGGTCAGCGGGTCCTGGAAGATCGCGCCGATGCGTCGCCCGCGCAGCCTGCGCATCTGCTCGGCCGGCAGATTGTCGATCCGCTCGCCCGACAGCCGAATCTCGCCGCTGGCGATGCGGCCCGGCGGATCGAGCAGGCCGATCACCGCCGTGCCGGTCAGCGACTTGCCCGCGCCGGACTCCCCGACCATGCCGAGGATCTCCCCCGGCGCGATGTCGAAGGTGACGCCGTCCAGCGCCGTCAGCGGGCCATGGCGGCCGTCGAAGACGATGCGCAGGTCGCGCACGGACAGCAGAGGCGCGGCGGCGGAAGCGGTCATGCGATGGCCTCGCTGCGTTCGATCGCGTAGCTCGACGAGAAGATCTCGCTCATCGGCGGATGGCCCAGCGTGCGCTCGGGATAGCGCGCCATCACGCCCTCGAACTGCTTCTGGGCGCGGGCATTGTCGGCGGTCTCGTCCTGGCCCGGGACGACCCGGTTCTCCATGACGAAACGGCCGTCGATCACCACGGTCGAGAAGTCGCGGCCATGGCCGGTCAGCATCATCGTCTGGATGGGGTCGATGACCTGCCCGCTATGCGGCCGGTCCAGCTCGAAGACGGTGATGTCGGCGCGGGAGCCCGGCTGGAGGCGGCCGAGATCCGGCCGCTGCAGCGCGTCGGCGCCGCCGACGGTCGCGGCGTCGTAATAGTCCTCGGAGCGCACGGCGCCGACATTGCCGGCCATCGTGCGGGCGAGGATCATGCCGGCCTGCAGGTTCATCACCATGTCCGGCGGAGCGGTATCCGTACCCATGGCGATGTTGAGGCCCATGGCGCGATAGCTGCCGAAATGGTTGATCGCATTGCCGTGCCGGCCGGAGACGAGCGGGCAGTGGACGATGCTGGCGCCGGAATCCCGGATGATCTCGAGATCGCGGCCGGGCCGGTCGATCAGGCGGCTGCCCGAGACGACGGTGCCATGCGGCAGCAGGCAGCGCTCGTTGAGGAAGCCGAGGCTCTCCAGCCATTCCGGCGGGCTCATGCCATGCTGGGCGAGCACGAGATCGTACTCGATCTTCGACTGGCAGCAATGGAGCCGGACGGGGATGTCGAGTTCGCGCGAGGCGGCGGCGGTGCGGCGCAGCAGCTCGGCCGTCGAGGTCTCGATGCGGTCCGGCGCGAACATCGCGCGGATCAGGCCGCCGGCGGCGCCCTCATGACGCCTGGCGAAGTCGATGGCCGCATCGAGCTCGGCGAGACCGCGAGCCTCGTCGTAATGGGTGGTGATGCGCCCGTCGGTCTCGACCAGCTGGTTGCCCGTACGGTAGGCCGGTCCGAGATAGGCGCGGATGCCGAGATCGGCGGCGGCCTCCGCCGCGTCCTCGAATTCCTGCACCGTCTCGCCCCAGGCGCGATAGAACAGCGAGGCGATCGGCAGCGCCGTGGTGATGCCGTTGCGGATCAGCTGGGAGAAGGCATAGCGCTTCTGGAAGGCCAGCTCCCCGCGCGTGTACATCTCGTAGGGGCCGGCCTCGAGATAGCTGCGCGGCCAGACCCGGCCCTTCTTCCAGGCGGGCTGGTTGTCATAGCCGAGGATCGTGGTGTCGAGGTCGGAGAGCGCGTCGCAATCGACGAAGCCCGGGCCGATCAGGGCGTGGCCGTAATCGATCCGACGGGCGACCTCGCCGGGAAAGCCGTGGCCGACGAACACGACCTCGCCGTTCTCGAAGACGACCTCTCCGTTCTGGTAGAGCCGATGGCGGCCGTCCTTGTGGCCGACCACCCAGCGCGCGGTCATCAGGATGCGGCCTTCGGGCCGCTTCTTGGCTTTCAGGCTCACGGGGCAGTCCTCACCGAAACGCCGTCACGGGCGACGATCCTGCCGCGCTTGATCACGCGGCGCTTGGGCGAACGGGTCACGACGATGTCGGTCAGGCTCTGGCCGGGCATGATGACGAGATCGGCGATCTTGCCCTCGCCCAGTCCGTAATCGGCGATCTCCATCACCGCGGCGCCGCCCGTGGTGCAGACCTGGAGACCGAGTTCGACCTCGTCGTCGCGGCGGAAATTGTTGCGCAGGCCAATGAACATGGCGCGCTCGACCATGTCGGCATTGCCATAGGGCCCCCAGGTGTCGCGGATGCCG
>NZ_JBIWYK010000257.1:0-4436 GCF_044752385.1 Allobosea sp. CER48
TTCATGGTTCCCGGCCGGCCGCGTCTCAAGATGAACATCTCCTGTCGAGTCTGTTCATCTGCCGTTCATATAACCGATGAGGATTCGCGTCACGCGGCGCGTTGTCACAAGCGCGTGTGGCGAGCATCCGGGCACTTTGCGGCAAGGTTGGGGCCATCGGGCCTCCGGACGTGTCAGCACGGCAATGTGACGCGATGCGGCCGCGATCCGCCGCCCACTGAGCCCAGCGTGTCGATGCTTGGTCTGGGCGACGCGCCTAGTAGGGCGGCTCCTGGTAGATCGGCTTGCCGTCGATCAGGAGGCGCTTGATCGCCGCGTCACCCGCGGCCGAGACGGCCGCTACGATCTCGATCCGGGCCTTGTCGGTCGTCTCGATCGCCTTGCCCTCGCCCTGCGGCACGAAATAGCTTTCGAGCCCATAGGCGATGCGCAGGCGGTGACGGCTGTCGCGGCATTCGGTCTCGCCATCGCGATTGATCGCGCAACCACCGATCGAGGTCACGCGCCCCGCGATCACCACGGCATCGCCGCTGCCTTTCGGCCACTCGCGCGAAACGCCAGTCGCCCGCGCGAAACCCTGTTCGTCGCGGCCCAGCGTGACGAAGACCGGTTCGCCGGGACGGTAGGGCCGCGCGCCGTCCTGCCCGGCTTCCACCGTGCTGATCGGATAGGCGAGCACCACATAGTCGCCCCGGAAGAGATCGCGGGGGTCGACCGGGACGGTCTTGAGCCGTATCTCGGCGCCGTTCCTCAGAATGCGCGCCCGCTGCTCGACAAGGACGAGCAAAGCAACGCAAAGCAGCAGTGCGGCGGCGCCGGCGCGCCAGAGCAGCGGCACCTTCTTGGCGATAGCATCGGCCGAGAACGGACGCATCACGCGGCCTCCCTCTCGGCGGGCGGGTTGAGCCGCGCGAACAGGCGACGCGCGCCGGAGGCGGTCGCCAGCAGTGCCGCGCCCGCAGCGAAGAAGAACAGCGATTGGTCGAGCAGCGTGCCGATCGTCTGCCAGAGCAGGACCAGGATGGAGACGCCGAACAGGATGGAGCCCGCCACCGTCAGGCGCCGGATGCCGCCGATCGCCCCCGCGACCATCAGCGCCGTCGCCGCGAGCAGCACGAAGCTGGCCACGACGATCTTGCCGGCAATGCCCGTGACGATGCCGCTCCAGAAGACGGCCGGAACGAGAAGCGCCAGCAGAAGCGCGCCCGCCAGCGGCCAGGCGAAGCGCCGCTCCCGCGCCATTGCGCCTCCGAGAAGCGTAATCGGCACGGCAACCGCATAGGCGTAGAACACGAAGAGAAAGGCTCGCCCCGAGCGCGCCTCCTCGTTGTCGAGAATGCGGGCCAGCTCCGCGTTGAGAATGACGACGAGTCCGAGCAAGCCCCAGGGCAGGCAGGCGGTCAGAAGCCCAGGCCCGCCCCGGTCGAGCGCGATCGCGCCCAGCGCCACATAGAGCGCCGACACCGCCAGGCCATAGGCGAGCAGTCCATAATCGAAGCGATAGAACAGCCAGTACCCCGGCGCGGTGCCGAGCCAGAACAGCCCTGCAAGCACGGCTAGGTGATGGATCAGCCGGTTGCTGCGCGACAGCGCCAGCCACAGTGCGGGCAGATAGAGGATGAAGAAAGCGAAATGAGCGCCGCTGCGCGCCTCCTCCCAGCGCCCGAAGCTCCAGGCGCAGATGGCGACGAAGGCGATCGCTAGCGCGCCGCTCGACCGCATCAGGAAGGCCGTGGCGAGGGCGCCGAGCGCGACCAGGACGGCCCCGCCAGGCCAGTCGGCCGGCAAATGGTACATCTGGCCGACCAGCGCGAGCCCGGCGCCGAAGATCAGGACGCCGCAAGTGACAGCCGCGTCGCCGCCGCGAGGCGAGCCGCCCCGCTCCAGCCGGAAGGCGACGATGAAGCAGACCACGATGCCCGTCAGGATCATTCCGAGCTTGGCGAGGCGCGGGATGTCTTCCCAGTTGGCGGCAACGAAGGCAGCAACGCTCGACGCAATCAGCAGCCCGCCGAGCAGCCCGAGCAAGGCCGGCAGGCCGAAGCCGCCGCTCTCGGAGGCGACGGAACGGCGGATCGCCCCGGCGCTATCGGCGCTGAGCAGGCCGCCATCGACCCAGCGGATGAGATCGGCCTCGAGCCGCTTGCGATAGGAACCCGTCAGCATCACCGGCAATCTGGCATGGCTGCCGCAGCTTTTGCTAGAGGCGCGCGGCGCGGACCGTCATTCTCGGGCGAAGCGAGGCTTCGACCCGAGAATCGCTCGACGGAGCGGGCTCGTTTCCGAGATGCCCGGGTCGAGCCCGGGCATGATGTCGGGCAGCTCAAGCCTCCCGGACCGCCTTCGTCCGCGCCAGGTCCGGTGCGAGGGCTTCCCGCGTCAGGCTCGTCAGCGCTTCGGACAGCGGCATCACCGTCTGGGCCTGGCTGCCAAGGCGGCGGACCGTCACGGTCTTTTCCTCGGCCTCGCGACGGCCCACGGCAAGGATGACCGGGACCTTGGCCAGCGAATGCTCGCGCACCTTGTACGAGATCTTCTCGTTGCGCAGGTCGGCGCGCGCCCGCAGCCCGACGGACATCAGCGCCATCGTCACCTCCTCGGCATAGCCATCGGCGTCCGAGGTGATCGGCGCGACGATGACCTGCTCAGGCGCCAGCCAGAGCGGGAAATGCCCGGCGTGATGCTCGATCAGGATGCCGGTGAAGCGCTCCAGCGAGCCGCAGATCGCGCGGTGGACCATGACCGGCTGCTTCTTCTCGCCATCGGCGCCGATATAGAAGGCGCCGAAACGCTCCGGCAGGTTGAAGTCGACCTGCGTCGTGCCGCACTGCCAGTCGCGGCCGATGGCGTCGCGCAGCACATACTCGAACTTCGGCCCGTAGAAGGCGCCCTCGCCCGGGTTGATCTCGGTCTTGATCCGGTTGCCGGACTGCCTGGCGATCTGCTCCAGGACACGGCCCATCACGTCCTCGGCATGGTCCCACAGCTCGTCCGAGCCGACGCGCTTGTCCGGCCGCGTCGAGAGCTTGATCACGAGGTCCTCGGTGAAGCCGAAATCCTCGTAGACCGAGAGGATGAGGTCGTTGATCTTCAGGCACTCGGCCGCGAGCTGGTCCTCGGTGCAGAAGATGTGGGCATCATCCTGAGTGAAGCCGCGCACGCGCATCAGCCCGTGCAACGCGCCGGACGGCTCGTAGCGGTGGACGTTGCCGAATTCCGCGAGGCGCATCGGCAGGTCGCGGTAGCTCTTCAGCCCGTGCTTGAAGATCTGGACGTGGCCGGGGCAGTTCATCGGCTTCAGCGCGAACATGCGCTGGTCCTTCTCGGGGTCGTTGGGGTGCTCCAGCGCGCCCGCCGACTTCACCGCGAACATGTTGTCCTGGTACCAGCCCCAGTGGCCCGAGGTCTCCCAGAGCGACTTGTCGAGGATCTGCGGCGCGTTCACCTCCTCATAGTCGGCGGCGAGACGCCGGCGCATATAGGCGATGATCTCCTGGAACAGGCGCCAGCCCTTGGAGTGCCAGAACACGACGCCCGGCCCCTCCTCCTGGAAGTGGAACAGGTCCATCTCCCGGCCGAGCTTGCGGTGGTCGCGCTTCTCCGCCTCCTCGAGCTGCTTGAGATAGGCCTCGAGCTCTTCCTGCTTGGCGAAGGCGGTGCCGTAGATGCGGGTCAGCATCGCGTTGTTCGAGTCGCCGCGCCAATAGGCGCCGGCCACCTTCATCAGCTTGAAGGCGTTGCCGACCTTGCCGACCGAGGTCATGTGCGGGCCGCGGCAGAGGTCGATCCAGTCGCCCTGCGCATACATCTTCAGCGTCTGGTCGGCGGGGATCGCATCGACCAGCTCGACCTTGTAGGCCTCGCCCTTTCCGGCGAAGAAATCCTTCGCCTTGTCGCGGCTCCAGACCTCCTTGGTGAAGGGTTTGTCGCGCGCGATGATCTCGCGCATCTTCTTCTCGATCGCCGGGAAGTCCTCCGGAGTGAAGGGCTCGTTGCGGGCGAAGTCGTAGTAGAAGCCGTTCTCGATGACGGGGCCGATCGTCACCTGCGTGCCGGGGAAGAGTTCCTGCACGGCCTCGGCGAGGACATGCGCGGCATCGTGCCGGATCAGCTCCAGCGCGCGCGGATCTTCGCGGTTGAGGAGTTCAATCTTCGCGTCGGCGGTGATCGGGTCGGCGAGGTCGACGACGGTGCCGTCGAGCGCCATCGCGACCGTACGCTTCAGCAGGGAGGGAGAAATGCCCTTGGCGATCTCGACCCCGGTGATGCCGGAGGGGAATTCGCGCTTGGCGCCGTCTGGAAAGGTCAGGGAGATCGTCATCGATCGTGCTCCTGCTCACTCGGGGATACGAGCCCCGTAAGTCAGACCGGCTGCCTGTCGGAAGAGCGCGCGGGCCCGCAGCCGGTTCGGCGCGCGCGAGAGGCCATCGCCTATA
>NZ_JBIWYK010000258.1:0-4411 GCF_044752385.1 Allobosea sp. CER48
TTTCCGGCGGCGCTCAACGGCCTCTTCGCCGCCAAGGAGGTGTTTGCGGCGCGCGACCTCGCGGCGTGAGCGAGGCCATCCCGACACCCGCCGGCTGTCGGTTGGCGGGCCTTGGCCTCACACCTGGATCAGCCGCTGGACCTGGTTGGCGTCGAGCTCGCTCATCGGCCCGGACAGCACGACTTCGCCGCGGTCCATCACGAACATCGTGTCGGCGAGCTCGCGGGCGAAGTCGAAATACTGCTCGACGAGCACGATCGCCATGCCGCCCTTCTGGCGGAGATAGTCGATGGCGCGGCCGATATCCTTGATGATCGAGGGCTGGATGCCCTCGGTCGGCTCGTCCAGCACCAGCAGCCTGGGTCGGGTGACCAGCGCCCGCGCGATCGCGAGTTGCTGCTGCTGGCCACCCGAGAGGTCTCCGCCGCGCCGGCCGAGCATCGACTTCAGCACGGGGAACAGGTCGAAGAGTTCATCCGGGACGAAGCGCTCCCCGCGCTTCAGCGGCGCGAAGCCGGTCTCCAGATTCTCCTTCACGGTCAGCAGCGGGAAGATCTCCCGCCCCTGCGGCACATAGGCGATGCCGGCCCGCGCGCGCTCCTCGCTGCGCAGGCCGGAAATATCCTCTCCGTCGAGACGGATGTGCCCCGCCGAGATCGGCTGGTGCCCGACGATGGCGCGCATCAGCGAGGTCTTGCCGACACCATTGCGCCCCATCACGCAGGTGACCCTGCCGGGCTCGGCAGCGATCGAGACATGTCGAAGCGCCTGGGCGGCGCCGTAGTGGAGGTTGATGGCATCGACCGTCAGCATGGGGCCGCCTCCGCACGGCCCTGATCCTGAGGAGCGCGTCGCAGAAGCGCGCCTCGAAGGATGCTCCCGGAGGCTCCGGAGATATCTGGAACCTCCTTCGCGACTCCGCTGCGCGGCTCCTCAGGATGTGGGCTGTGCAAGTCTTCCATCCTCACCGCCCCAGATACACTTCGACGACGCGCTCGTTCGCGCTGACCTGGTCGAGTGGACCTTCGGCCAGTACCGAGCCTTCATGCAGCACCGTCACCTTCACGCCGAGCTCGCGGATGAAGCCCATGTCGTGCTCGACGACGATGACGGAATGATCCCTGGCGATGTCCCTGAGCAGCACCGCCGTCTGGGCGGTCTCGCCGTCGGTCATGCCGGCAGCCGGCTCGTCGACGAGCAGGAGCTTCGGGTCCTGGGCCAGGAGCATGCCGATCTCGAGCCACTGCTTCTGGCCGTGCGAGAGGGAGCCCGCGAGCCGGTCCCGCTTGTCGGCGAGCTTCACGATGCCGAGGATGTCGTCGATGCGCTTCTGCTGCGCGGCCTCCGTCTTCCAGAACAGCGTCCTGCCGACGGTCCGCTTGGACTTCAGCGCCAGCAGGATGTTGTCCTCGATCGTGTGGAAGTCGAACACCGTCGGCTTCTGGAACTTGCGGCCGATGCCGAGATTGGCGATCGCGGCCTCGTCCAGCCTGGTCAGGTCGACGCTGCCGCCGAACATCACCGTGCCGACATCCGGCTTCGTCTTGCCGGTGATGATGTCCATCATCGTGGTCTTGCCGGCGCCGTTGGGGCCGATGATCGCGCGCATCTCGCCGGGTGCGATGGTGAGCGACAGGCCGCGGATCGCCTTGAAGCCGTCGAAGGAGACGCTGACGCCGTCGAGATAGAGCAGCGAGGAGGTCAGGGCGCCGGGCACGGGAGCGTTCATCGGATCACTCCGCCGGGGCCGGCTCGGCCGCCGGCAGGGCTTCCGGCTTGCGTCGGCGCGCCCAGAGCGCTTCCGCCGTGCCGAGAATGCCCTTGGGCAGGAAGAGCGTGACGACGACGAAGAGCCCGCCCAGCGCGAAGAGCCAGTACGGAGCCATGAAGCCCGAGGTGAACACGGTCTTGGCCCAGTTGACGACGACCGCGCCCAGGGCGGCGCCGACCAGCGTGCCGCGCCCGCCGACCGCGACCCAGATCACGGTCTCGATCGAGTTGGCAGGGGCGAACTCGCTGGGATTGATGATGCCGACCTGCGGGACGTAGAGCGCACCGGCCACCCCCGCCATGCAGGCCGAGACGGTGAAGACGAAGAGCTTGAAGCGGTCGACCCGGTAGCCGAGGAAGCGCGTGCGGGATTCCGCGTCGCGGATCGCGATCACGACCTTGCCGAGCTTCGAGACGACGATGCCGCGCGCGATCAGGAAGCCCGCAGCCAGCATGACGCAGGTCATCGAAAACAGCGCGGCGCGAGTCGCTTGCGCCTGGACGTTGAAGCCGAGAATGTCTTTGAAATCGGTCAGGCCGTTATTGCCGCCGAAGCCCATGTCGTTGCGGAAGAAGGCGAGCAGCAGCGCATAGGTCAGCGCCTGGGTGATGATCGAGAGATAGACGCCGGTCACGCGCGAGCGGAAGGCGAACCAGCCGAAGACGAAGGCGAGCAGGCCCGGCACCAGAAGCACCATCAGCATGGCGAAGGGGAAGGAGGAGAAGCCCCACCAGTACCAGGGCAGCTCCTGCCAGTTCAGGAAGACCATGAAATCGGGCAGGACCGGGTTGCCGTAGACGCCGCGGGTACCGATCTGGCGCATCAGATACATGCCCATCGCATAGCCGCCGAGCGCGAAGAAGGCGCCGTGGCCGAGGCTGAGGATGCCGCAATAGCCCCAGACCAGATCGAGCGAGACCGCGAGCAGCGCGTAGCAGAGGTATTTGCCCCAGAGCGACATGGTCGAGGTCGGGACATGGAAGGGGGACGATACCGGCAGCAGCAGGTTGGACAGCGGGACCAGCACGGCCAGAGCCAGCAGGATGGCGAGAAAGATGCCGCCGCGCCTGTCCATCTTCTGCAGGAGGAAGGAGGTGATCATGCTTCCACCGCCCTGCCCTTGAGCGCGAACAGGCCGCGCGGGCGTTTCTGAATGAAGAGGATGATGCAGACGAGCAGCGCGATCTTGCCGAGCACCGCCCCGGCATAGGGTTCGAGCAGCTTGTTGGCGACTCCCAGCGTCATGGCGCCGACCAATGTGCCCCAGAGATTGCCGACGCCGCCGAAGACCACGACCATGAACGAGTCGATGATGTAGCTCTGGCCGAGATTGGGGCTGACGTTGTCGATCTGCGAGAGCGCGACGCCAGCCAGTCCGGCGACGCCGGAGCCCAGCCCGAAGGTCAGGGCATCGATGCGGCCGGTGCGGATGCCCATCGCCGACGCCATGCGGCGGTTCTGGGTGACCGCCCGCATCTGCAGGCCCATCGGCGTGAGTTTCAGAATGGCAAGCAGCGTGGCGAAGACCAGCGCCGCAAAGACGATGATCCAGAGTCGGTTATAGGTGATGGCTAAACCACCGAGTTCGAAGGCACCGGACATGAAAGCGGGCGCGCCAACCTCGCGATTGGTCGGGCCGAAGGCCGTGCGCACGGCCTGCTGCAGGATGAGGCTGATGCCCCATGTCGCCAGCAGCGTCTCCAGCGGGCGGCCATAGAGGAAACGGATGACGCCGCGCTCGATCGCTATCCCGACGGCGCCGGCAGCGATGAAGGCGGCGGGCAGCGCGATCGCCAGCGACCAGTCGAACAGCCCAGGCGCATGGGAGCGGATCAGCTCCTGAACCACGAAGGTGGTGTAGGCGCCGAGCATCACCATCTCGCCATGGGCCATGTTGATGACACCCATCACGCCGAAGGTGATGGCGAGGCCGATGGCGGCGAGCAGCAGGACGGAGCCGAGCGACAGGCCGTACCAGAGGTTCTGCGCGACACGCCACAGAGCAAGGCGCCCCTCGATGGCGGCGATGGCCCGGTTCTGCGCATCCCGCAAGGTGGGGGTGATTTCACCGGCGAGGCCCCGCAGCGCGGCCAGCGCATCCTGATCGCCGCGCTCGCGCAGAACCTCGACGGCCGCGACACGGTCGAGCGGCTGGGCGTCGGGCCTGGCGATCAGGATCGCGGCCTGGGCCTGCCGCAAGGCGGCGAGCGCGCGCTGATCCGTCTCCCTGGCTATCGCGGCCTCGACAACCGGCAGCAGGCTGGCATCGCGCGACTTGAACACGGCTTCCGCCGCCGTGACGCGCCGGGCCGGGTCGGGATTCAGCAGGCTGAGGCCACCGAGCGCCGCCTGGACGTTCCGGCGCACCGCATTGTTGAGGCGCACCGGCTTCAACCCCTCCGGAGCCGTGGTCAGCACCTGTCCGGTGCGGGCATCGACAAGCCCGCCGGCCACCGTCTTGACCACCACGCCGCCCGGCCCGGCGAGCAGGCGCCCGTCGCCGAGCGCCTCGACGATCAGCGCGGCATTGGGGTGTGCGGTCGAAACCAGGAGCTCGATGGCACGGGAGGTGTCCGAATAGCTGTCCGCCGCCAGCCGCGTGAAGGCCTCCTCGGCCGTCTGCGCGAAGGAGGCGACCGA
>NZ_JBIWYK010000259.1:0-4407 GCF_044752385.1 Allobosea sp. CER48
CGCCGCTGTCGGCGCCACCACCGAAACTGCGCCCACACACCCAGGGTCGCCGGAAAAGCCGCAAAAGAAAAACCGCCCGAAAGGGCGGTTTTGCGTTGGAGCAGACCAGGAAGGCGAAGCCTTACTTGATCTTGGTCTCCTTGAACTCGACGTGCTTGCGCGCGACGGGGTCATACTTCTTCTTCGACATCTTCTCGGTCATCGTGCGCGAGTTCTTCTTCGTCACGTAGAAGAAGCCGGTGTCGGCGGTCGAAAGCAGCTTGATCTTGATCGTCACGGCCTTGGCCATGGGTCTATCCTCGAACCATGCGGGCCGTTGGCCCTCGGAAAAGAAAATGGCCGGGCGGACCCGGCAAACCGTCGGCGTGGGAGATGCCGCAAAGGGGCGGCGAAGTCAAGAAAGAATAACGATCCGATGACAAGCCGCGCCAAAAGGCGGGATTCCGCCTGTCAGAGCTCCTCGCGCACGAAGCTTCCGCGCTTCTCCCAGTAGAATGGCACTGGCAGATAAGGCGCAAAGCCACCGGCGATACGCGATTCGACCTCTTCCAGGATGACCTTGGTGATCGTCGGCAGGTCGAGTTCCGCCGCCTCTTCGAACTCGACCCAGACGAGATCGGTCAGCTCCGAATCCGGGCCGACGATTCCGTCGATCCTCTTGGCCACTGCCGAGGCATCGATGCTGAAGAAGCGGGTGTCGAAGCGCTTCGGTCGCCGCGGCGGCGTGATCGCACGCGCGACGAAGGTGACGGCCGACAGATCGGGGAAGACGCCGTGCGCGGCGAATTCGCTCCAGCTCCCGGCCGGCGGGGTCTCTGGTGCTCCGAACTCGTCGGAACCGAAGAGCAGGCCGGTCTCCTCGAAGGTCTCGCGGATCGCGGCCATTGCCAGTGCCCGTGCCTTGCCGGCGCTCGGCCTCAGGCAGCGCTTGCCGAGGCGGTCCTCGCAGATCTGCGGCACCGCGCCGGTGGCGACCATGTGCCGGTCGCCGTCCTCGATGCGCCCGCCCGGGAAGACGTACTTGCCCGGCATGAATTTGTGACCGGCATGGCGCTTGCCCATCAGCACCTTCGGCTTTGCGCCGCTGCGATCGAGGATGAGCATGGTCGCGGCATCCTTCGGCCGCAGATTGACGGCGGTGCGAACCCGCTCGGCCTGGGTCAGGGTGATGGTGTGGTCGGTCATGGGCGCGGTCCGGATGAGGGCAGGGGCTGGCGTTCGGGCCGGGCGGGCTCGCCGCCGAAGCCATGCATGCGCACGGCCCATTGCAGGCCGACGACTCCGCCCTTCACGGGTTGCATCAGGGCGAGCGAGAGGATCAGCGTCAGCGCTGGCCAGAGTGCCATATGCCACCACATCGGCCAGTCGCCGTATTTCTCGGCGAGCAGGATACCGCCGACGACGATATGGCCGACGATCGTGATGACGATGTAGGGCGGCAGATCGTCGGCGCGCTGGTGGTGCAGATCCTCGCCGCAGCGCTCGCAGCGGTCCACCGGCTTCAGGAAGGCCCGGAACAGCCGGCCGCGGCCGCAATGAGGACAGTGCCCCATCAGTCCGCGCGCCACGGCCTCCCGCCAGTCCCGCGTCTCGACATGAGTTTCCGCGCTGTGGATCTGGACGCCCATCACCGCCTCTTGCCGGGCTTGCCCCAGCCCGGCTTGCTCTTCTTGCCGAAACTTGCCGGCCGGCTCTCTCCATATGGAGCGCCGCCGCGGCGCTTGCCAGAGCGGCTCGTCGCCACGGTCCGGCCGGCAGAGAGCAGTTCGAAGCGCAACGCGCCGGCGACCGGCGCCGCCTCGACGAGCTTGACGTGCACCTTGTCGCCGAGGCGCCAGCTCTCGCCGGTGCGCTCGCCGATCAGGGCGTGGGCAGCCTCGTCATAACGATAATAGTCGCCGCCGAGCGTCGAGGCCGGGATGAAGCCGTCGGCGCCGGTGCCGTCGAGCTTCACGAAGAGCCCGGCGCGGTTAATTCCGCCGATGCGGCCGTCGAAGCTCGCGCCGATCTGGTCGGCGAGGAAGTGCGCGATCAGGCGGTCCGTGGTCTCGCGCTCGGCCGCCATGGCCCGACGCTCGGCGGCGGAGATGCGGGTTGCGACCTCGCGCAGCTCGGCCAGGGTCGTGCCCTTCGGCAAGCCGTCATCGCCGAGCTTGAGCGCGGCTATCAGCGCGCGATGGACGATCAGGTCGGCATAGCGGCGGATCGGCGAAGTGAAATGGGCATAGCGGCGCAGGTTGAGGCCGAAATGCCCGTAATTCTCGGCGACATATTCGGCCTGCGCCTGCGTGCGCAGCACCACCTCGTTGATCAGTGTCTCGTTCTCCGAGCCCTTGATCATCGCCAGGATGCGGTTGAAGAGCACGGGCCGCAGCGCCCCGTCCTTCGGCAGCTTGATGCCGATCGAGGCCAGGACCTCGCCGAGCGCGCGCATCTTCTCGAGCGAGGGCTCGTCATGGCAGCGATAGACCAGGAGGCTCCCGGCCTTCTCCAGCGTCTCCGCCGCCGCGACATTGGCGAGGATCATGAACTCCTCGATCAGCCGGTGCGCAGCCAGCCGCTCCGGCACGATCACGCGCTCGACCGAGCCGTCAGGTTTCAGGATCAGCTTGCGTTCGGGCAGGTCAAGTTCGAGCGGCTGGCGCTGGTCGCGGGCGCGTGCCGCGACGCCATAGGCCGCCCAGAGCGGCATCAGCACGCTCTCGCGGATCGGCCCCGTCTTCTCGTCCGGATTGCCGTCGATGGCGGCCTGCGCCTGCTGGTAGGACAGCTTCGCGGCCGACCGCATCAGCACGCGGTGGAAGGAGTGGCTCTTCTTCGATCCGTCCGCCTTGAGCACGAGCCGGACCGCCATGGCGGGACGGTCCTCGTTCTCGCGCAGGGAGCAGAGATCGTTCGAGATCCGCTCAGGCAGCATCGGCACGACACGGTCCGGGAAATAGACCGAGTTGCCGCGCTCCAGTGCCTCGCGGTCGAGTGCCGACCCGGGGCGGACATAGGCGGCGACGTCCGCGATTGCGACTGTGACAACGAAGCCGCCGGCATTGGCCGGGTCCTCGTCCGGCGCGGCGTGCACCGCGTCGTCATGGTCCTTGGCGTCGGCCGGATCGATGGTGACGAGCGGCAGGTCGCGCCAGTCCTCACGGCCTTTCAGCGCGGCCAGCGGCGCATCGGCGGCTTCCTGCAGGGCGGCCGGCGGGAATTCGTGGGGGATGGCATGGGCGTGGATCGCAATCAGGCTGACGGCGCGCTCGGACTTGATCGAGCCCAGCCGCTCGCGGACCTGCGCCTCCGGCGGGCCGAAGCGGCTCTCGCGCCGCAGCGAGACCGAGACGAGGTCGCCGTCCTGAGCCTCCGCCGTGCGGCCCCTGGGGATGATGGCCTCGCGCCCCTGCGCCTTCTTGTCAATCGGCACCAGTCGCCCCGAGCCATCGGGCAGGGCGCGGAAGATGCCGAGCACCGCGGCCTTCGCCTTGCCCATGACCTTGAGCACGCGGCCGGAATATCCGAATCCCTCGACGCCCCTGAGCCTGGTCAGCTTCAGGATGACCTGATCCCCGACGCCGGGGGCGGGCGCCGCTCCCTTCTGCTTGCGCCGCCCGTCGCGGACACGTTCGACGAGGATTTGCGGCGGTGCGCCGCTTTCGGCCTCGTCCCATTCGAGCGGCTGGGCCACGAGATCGCCCTCGCGGTCGCGGCGCTTGATTTCCGACAGCAGCACTGGCGGCAGGGCGCCGCGCGGATGGACCGGGCGCTCCTTGCCGTCGCCCCCGATCTCGCCCTCCTGGGCAAGTTCCTTCAGCAGGCGCTTCAGCCAGATCTTGCCGCCTTGATCGAGTCCGAAGGCCTTGGCGATCTCGCGGCGGCCGACCTCACGCCCGGCGGCGCGCTCCTCCTCGATGAAGTCGAGGATGGCTTCGCGGCTCGGTTCAGGAACGGTCACGGCCGGGGCTCATCGGGCGGGGGGCAAAAAAGCAGAACACGGGGCCTGTCTGCCACGCCTTGCGCTCCTGCGCCAGCATTCGCGAGATCAAAAGAAGAAGGGCCGCCCTTTCGGACAGCCCTTCCATTGTCGAACCGCGACCCGGCGAACCGGATCAAAGGTGCGAAAACTCACGCGGAACGCGAACCCCAGCAAGAAGAGGTCCAGGTCCACCCGCTTTGCACCAGCGGTTGATGACAATGAGACACTGGATCACCTCCTTTCAGTTGTTGCCGACAAGAAGGAGGCTAAGGCGATTCTCGGGGACTCGTAAATGCCAAAAAACACGCTGTGCCCGGCTAAGGAAACCGCGCAACTGTCGATGAATTTCCGGGCATATGTTGCGTTGCACAAACAAATGGCAGTGAGTCTGATGAAGAAATAGTCAAAATGGGCGGATGAAGCCGGATCATTGCGTCGACCTG
>NZ_JBIWYK010000260.1:0-4380 GCF_044752385.1 Allobosea sp. CER48
ACAGCGGGGTGAGCGCCTTGCGGCGCTTGCCCTCGCCTGCGCACGCTGGCACAGAGAAGACAGGTTCGCGCCGCAGCGGTGACGACGTGGGCCGGCCCGCCCCGTCACCAATTCCCACCCCAGCGGCCTGTATGAAACGTTATCTCGACTACCTCTGGCCGATCATCGGGCTCGTCGCGGTGGTCTGGTCGGTCGAACTGCTCTGGGGCAAGCTCAAGGCCGAAGCAGGCTCGGACGCTGCGATCGAGGCCCTGCTCGCCGATGCCAGCCTCTGGCAGAGCATCAAGATCATCGCCCACCGGATCGGCCACAAGATCGCGGTGATCCCGCCGGAAGCGTTCTTCCACGCGGCGCTCGCGACGCTTGTCGCCTATGCTGCCCTCGCCTGGTACGACCGGATCGCCCTGATCCATCTCGGCAAGCAGAAGGGCATCTCCTGGCTCTACATCTCGCTCTGCTCCTTCGTGACCTACGCGCTCTCGCACAATATCGGCGCGTCGGTCTTCTCGGGCGGGATGGTGCGCTACCGGGCCTACACGGCGAAGGGCCTGACCGCCGCCGAGGTCGCCGTGCTCGTCGCGCTCTGCTCCTTCACCTTCGCCTTCGGCACGATCCTGCTGATGGGACTCGTGCTGATCTACGAGCCTGAGATATTGCGCCCGCTGACGCGCATGTCGCGCTGGTTCGCGATCGGGGACAGCACGGCGCGGCTGATCGGCATCGGCATGCTCGCCTTCGTCGCCCTCTATACGATCGGCTCCTGGCTGCGCTTCAGGCCGCTGAAGATCGGCAAGTTCGAGATCATCTATCCGCGGCTGCCCATCGTCTTCAGGCAGTACCTTGCCGCTCCGCTCGAGCTCGCAGGTGCCGCCGGCATCATCTATTTCGCGCTTCCGGACCAGGGCAATCCGGGCTTCCTGATCGTGCTCGGCGCCTTCCTGCTGTCGTTTTCCGCCGGCCTGCTCAGCCAGGTACCGGGTGGCGTCGGCGTGATGGAGGCGGTCTTCCTCGCGGTCATGCCGGGCATGCCGGCTCCCGCGGTCTTCGCCGCGCTGCTGATCTGGCGGCTGTTCTATCTCATCCTGCCGCTGGTATTCTCGCTGCCGATCGTGCTGGCCTTCGAGCGCGCGCAGCTCAAGCGCAGCACCCGCATCGCGCCGCCGCCCTGAAACGGCTCGTCAAGCCGCGGCGGGCTTGGCCGACGGCCGCTTCAGCGCGATCGCTGCCGCACCGAACATCAGCAGGGCCCCGATCGCCTCCGACCAGCCGAACGGCTCGTGTAGCGCGAGCACGCCCACCGCCACCGCGATCGCCGGACTGATGAAGGCGTAGAGACCGGCCCGGAACGCCCCCCAGTCGCGCAGCAGCCGCATATAGATGGTGAAGCCCATCAGCGAGCCACCGATGACGAGGAACACCACCGCCGGCAGCACCGGCCACCGCATCAGCCTGGCCAGATCGTCATAGCCGACAGGCTCCAGCGCGAGCGAGACGATCGTGAGGCCGAAGCCGCCGATCAGCGTCTGCCAGCCGGCGAGAGTCAGCGTCGGCATCGAGCCGGCAATCGGCCGCGCCAGCACGGCGCCTACGCAGTAGAGCAGCGTTCCGGCGGCTACCGCGGCGAGCCCCCACGCCTCGAGCGGGTCGCCCTGCGCCGCCGTGAGCCCGCCCATCGCCCGTGTCGCGAACAGGAAGCCGAGGCCGACCGTCCCGAGCGCAATCGCCGCCAGCTTGCGCCCGTCGATCCGCTCGCCCTCGAATGCCCGGCTCGCCAGCAAGGTGTAGATCGGGATCGTCGCGAAATTGACGATCGCCGCGAGGCCCGTCGGCGCATGCGCCGTGCCCCAGAACAACAGCGTGTAGTTGCCGGTATTGATCAGCAGCGCGGTGGCGAGCAGTCGCGGCCAGGCAGAACGCGGCACCTTCGTCACGTCACGTCCGGCCCAGAGCAACATCAGCACGCCGGCGATGCTGAAGCGCACCGCCGCCAGGAAGACTGGCGGCACATGCGATGCCCCGACCTTGACCGGAAGCCAGGTCAGCCCCCAGACGAGGCACATGATGGCGAAGAGGGCAGCATTGCGCGACATGGCCTCCGCTTAGCCGCAGCACATGGCGCTGACCATTGCGCCGCGGGCATCGGCCCCCCGTGGAAAGCGGAGGTAGGCCTCAGACGCTTCCGACCGTCTTGAGCCGCACGCGCGGATGGATCTCGGCCTGCGACAGCACCGGCGTCTCGCGGCGGAAGCGCTCGATGATCTGGCGCGCGAAGGGGCGAGCCATCGCGGAGGTAACCAGCGCCGGCATCTCGCCGATGCGCGCCGCGTCCTCGAACTTGTCGCGGACGTGATGCACGAACTCCTGCAGGCGCGAGGGCTGCATCGCAAGGTGCCGGTCCTCGCCCTGGCCGATGATCGACTCGGCGAAGACCCCTTCCCAGGCCGGCGACAGCGTGATGATCGGCAGGACACCCTGCATGTTGGAGAACTGCGCGCAGATCTGGCGGGCGAGGCGCGCACGGACATGTTCCGCGATGTCGCGCGGATTGCGGACGCTGGCCGAGACCTCGGCGATGCCTTCGATGATCGTCGGCAGGTCGCGGATCGAGATGCGCTCGGAGAGCAGGAGCTGAAGCACGCGCTGGATGCCGGTGGTCGAGATCTGGCTCGGCACGATCTCCTTGACGAGATCGGCATGGTCCTTCGGCAACTCGCGCAGCAGCTTCTGCACTTCGCTGTGGGAGAGCAGTTCCGGCATGTTCGACTTCAGCACCTCGGTCAGGTGCGTCGAGATCACGGTCGCGGCGTCGACAACGGTGTAGCCGCGCAGTTGCGCCTCGTCCTGCAGGGCGCCGTCGATCCAGGTCGCGGGCAGGCCGAAGGTCGGCTCCAGGACATTGTGGCCGGGCAGGTTCACCGAGCCGCCCATCGGGTCCATCGCCATGTACTGGCCGGCATAGACGATGCCCTGGCCGGCATCGATCTCCTTGATCTTGATGAAATAGTGGTTCGCCTCGAGCTGGACGTTGTCGACGATGCGCACCGCCGGCATGACGAAGCCGAGTTCGGCCGCAAGCTGGCGGCGCAACGCGCGCACCTGATCGGTCAAGCGATCCTGTCCGCCGGCGGCGTTGACCAGCGGCAGCAGCCCGTAGCCGATCTCGATCTTGAGCTCGTCCATCTTGAGGAGATCGTTCAGCGTCTCCTCGCGCTGCGTGCCGTCGGCGCCCCCCACCGCGCCGGGCTGAGCAGCGCCGGCCAGAGCCTGCTCCTCCTCGCGCGCCTTGGCCGCCTGGCCGAAGCGACGGGCAAGGAAGGCCGCGCCCGCTGCCAGCAGCAGGAAGGGCAGCATCGGGATGCCGGGCAACAGGGCGATCAAGAGCATCACGGCGGCGGACATGCCGAGCGCCTTGGGATAGCCGGAGAGCTGCTTGCCGAGGGCCTTGTCGGCGGCGCCGCGCACGCCGGCCTTCGAGACGAGCAGGCCTGCCGCGGTCGAGACGATGAGCGCCGGGACCTGGCTGACGAGGCCGTCGCCCACGGTGAGCAGCGTGTAGTTATGGGCTGCCTGGCTGAAGCTCAGCCCCTGCTGCGCGACGCCGATGATGATGCCGCCGAGCACGTTGATGAAGGTGATCAGCAGGCCCGCGATCGCGTCGCCGCGCACGAATTTCGAAGCACCGTCCATGGAGCCGAAGAAGGAGGATTCGTCCTCCAGCGCCTTGCGGCGGACCTTGGCGGTTTCCTGGTCGATCAGGCCGGCGGAGAGATCGGCGTCGATAGCCATCTGCTTGCCGGGCATCGCGTCGAGGGTGAAGCGCGCGGCGACTTCGGCGATGCGGCCCGAACCCTTGGTGATCACCACGAAGTTCACGATGATCAGGATCGTGAAGACGATCACGCCGATCACGAAATTGCCGCTCATGACGAAGCCGGCGAAGGCCTCGATGACGTGCCCCGCTGCCGCCGTGCCCTCGTGGCCATGCGCGAGGATCAGGCGCGTCGAGGCCAGGTTCAGCGCCAGCCGGAACATGGTGACGATCAGCAGCACCGTCGGGAACGCGGAGAACTCGAGCGGCTCCTCGATGAAGAGCGCGGTCATCAGCACCAGCACCGACAGGATGATGGAAAGCGCCAGCATCAGGTCGAGCAGCAGTGCCGGCATCGGGAAGATGAGCACCACGAGGATGCCCATGACGCCGACGGCGAGAAACAGGTCGGGACGATTGAGCAGCTTCCCCAACGCGCCGCGATCGGGAATGTTGAACCCTCTTCCCTGACCTGCCGTCACATCGGTCATCGACCGCTCCGCCCGCCCTTTGCCTGCCCATGGCAGCATGCGCTCCGAAGCGGAGCGCAACCCGGCAATTCTTGCCGGGTC
>NZ_JBIWYK010000261.1:0-4371 GCF_044752385.1 Allobosea sp. CER48
CGGCCAGGCCGACACCCCGCGAGGCGTATCAGCGCACCGGCGGCGCGTATTGCAGACCACCCTTGGTCCACAGCGCATTCTGGCCGCGGGCGATCTTCAGCAGCGAACCCTGGCCGACGTTGCGCTCGAAGGACTCGCCGTAGTTGCCGACATGCTTGACGATACGGACCACCCAGTCCGCGGTCAGGCCGACCTGCTCGCCGAACTTGCCCTCGGTGCCGAGCAGACGCTTGACCTCGGGATTGTCGGACTTGACCTGCTGATCGACATTCGCCTGGGTCACACCGAGTTCCTCGGCGTTCAGCATCGCGAAGCCAACCCACTTCACCAGGTTGAACCACTGCGGGTCATTGTTGCGGACCGACGGGCCGAGCGGCTCCTTGGAGATGATCTCCGGCAGAACGATATGATCGTCGGGGTTCGTGAGCTTCAGGCGCTCCGCGTAGAGGCCCGAGGCGTCGGTGGTGAAGGCGTCGCAGCGACCGGCGTCATAGGCCTTGACCGTCTCGTCGGACGTCGCGAAGGCCACGACCTCGTATTTCAGGTTGTTGGCGCGGAAATAGTCGGCGAGGTTGAGCTCGGTGGTGGTGCCCTGCTGGGTGCAGACCGACGCGCCCGAGAGCTGCAGCGCCGAGGTCACGCCAAGCTTCTTGCGGACCATGAAGCCCTGGCCGTCATAGTAGTTGACGCCGGTGAAGAGCAGGCCGAGCGACGCATCGCGCGTCATCGTCCAGGTCGAGTTGCGGACGAGAACGTCCACCTCGCCCGACTGCAGAGCGGTGAAGCGGTCCTTGGCCGAAAGCGGGATGAACTTCACCTTGGTCGGGTCGTTGAAGATCGTGGCGGCGATCGCCCGGCAATAATCGACGTCGAGGCCCTTCCAGTTGCCCTGCGCATCCGGCACGCCGAAGCCGGCGAGGCCGGTGTTCGAGCCGCAGTTCAGGATGCCGCGCTGCTTGACCTGCGCCAGCGTCGCCTGGGCCGAAGCCGCAGTGGCGGAAATCGCCAGGCCGATTCCTGCCGCAAGGGCGGCTGCTACAAACTTTTTCATCGGTACTCTCCCATTGAAGCCACGTTTCCGGCTTGCGCCGAACGCCATCCTGGTCTCGCCGCCGGCAGCATTCTGGCTGCTCGATTCATCTTTCGATTGTGCGGCGCCCCCTTTGCAAGTCGATTGCCAGAGCGACCCATGAGCGTCAAGCAACCGCCATACGCTCGAACCGCCCCTTGTCCACTGCATACATCACATGCGAGTTTGTGGGTCGTGGTCAAGTCCGACCGCATTCTCCCGCCTGCCGGACGTGCCGTTTCCATGAAAAAGCTGTCTTCGCCCGAATTTGCTCGCCTTGGTGAGCGGACGCGTCTCGTGCTGGCCGGGCGCGACCCCGCCGACAGCTACGGCTTTGTCAATCCACCTATCGTACGAGGCTCGACGGTCGTCTATCCGAACACCGAGGACTTTCTGGTCCGCAAGGCGCGCTATACGTACGGCACGGACGGCAACCCGACGATCGACGCACTGATGGCCGCGGCCAACACGATCGAGGGCGGCGCCGGCGTCGTCGTGACGCCGTCGGGGCTGATGGCATGCACGCTTGCCTTCCTGACCTTGCTGTCGGCCGGCGACCATGTGCTGGTGACGGACAGCGTCTACCGCCCGACGCGGATTTTCTGCGACACCTTCCTGAAGCGCATGGGCGTCGAGGTCAGCTACTACGACCCGCTGATCGGCGGCGACATCGCCGGGCTGTTCAAGGCGAATACCAAAGCGGTCTGGACCGAGGCTCCGGGTTCGCAGACCTTCGAGATGCAGGACATCCCTGCCATCGTCGCCGCCGCCAAGGAGCGGGACATCCTCGTCGCGATGGACAATACCTGGGCAACGCCGCTGTTCTTCGATGCCCACAAGTTCGGCGTCGATTACTCGGTGCAGGCCGGCACGAAATACTATGCGGCTCATTCCGACGTGCTGATCGGCACCGTCTCGGCGCGCACGCCGGAGCTTTTCAGGAAGCTGCGCGCGGCCTGGAACCAGCTCGGGCTGATCGTGGCGCCGGAAGATGCCTTCCTGACGCTGCGCGGCATGCGAACCATGGCGCTGCGCCTCAAGGAGCAGATGCCGGCGGGCCTCGCTCGGCGTGAGGATGCAGGATGCGACGCGCCCGGAAATCGTCGTGGAAGGCGGCGCGACACTGACCGCCGACCAGAAGCTCGACTTCACCGGCCTGGACCTCGCCAGACCGTGGCGCATCAACGGCGGCGCCGGGAGCCTCGAGAGCAAGCCGCTTTTCAGCGTCAGGCGCGGCACGCCGATCGTCATGGCGATCGACAACCGCACCGCCTTCGTCCAGCCATTCCACGTCCACGGCCACAGCTTCCGCCTGCTGCACCCGCTGGACGACGGCTGGGAGAACTACTTCCTCGACACCGTGCAGATTCCGGAGCGCCGGAAGCTGCACATCGCCTTCATGGCGGACAATCCCGGGCGCTGGCTGATTTCCTCGACCGTGCTGGAACGCTTCGATCTGGGTGTCTGGACGTGGTTCGAGGTCACCTGACCTCGCCGATCACAGCCCGAGCCGGTCCACAACTTCCTGCACGATCGCGTCCTTGGTGTCCTCCACGGAGACGACGAGCGGCCGCTCGTCGGGCCCCGGCTCCTCCAGAACGGCAAACTGGCTGTCGAGTAGCGCGGCCGGCATGAAATGGTGCTGGCGGGCCGCCATGCGCCGGCCGATCAGCTCACGCGTGCCGCGCAGATAGACCAGCGCGACGTCGGGCCGGTCACCGACGATGACCTCGCGATAGGCCCGCTTCAACGCCGAGCAGGTGACGATGCCGTGCGCGCCCTGCGCCCTGAGCTCATCGATCCACGCCGCAATGGCGGCAAGCCAAGGCTTGCGGTCCTCGTCGGTCAGCGGCGTGCCGCCGGCCATCTTCGCGACGTTCTCCGGCGGATGGAAGGAGTCGGCGTCGCGGAAGGGCCAGCCGAGGCGCGCGGCCAGCCGCTCGCCCAGCGAGGTCTTGCCGGAACTGGCGACGCCCATGACGACGACGACGGCCGGGCGGCCGCGATCTGCTGCGTTCGTCACGGCTCAGCCCTGCTTTGTCTCGGTTTTCTTGGGCTCGACATGGCCACCGAAGCCGGCGCGCATGGCGGAGAGGATCTTCTCGCCGAAGGTGTGGTCGACGCGGGAGCGGAAGCGCGCGAACAGGGCCGAGGTCAGCACCTCGGCCGGCGTCGCCGTCTCGACGGCGGCGTCGACCGTCCAGCGGCCCTCGCCCGAATCCGAGACGTTCCCGGTGTAGGAGGTAAGCTCCTCGTCGGCGGCCAGCGCCTCGGCCGTCAGGTCGAGCAGCCAGGAGGTGACGACCGAGCCACGGCGCCAGACCTCGGCGATCTCCGCCACGTCGAAATCGAAACCGTATTCGGCCGGCAGGCCCTCCTTGGCGGAAGCGTTGCGCAGGAGGTCGAAGCCCTCGGCGAAGGCCTGCATCATGCCGTACTCGATGCCATTATGGATCATCTTGACGAAATGGCCGGAGCCGGTGGGGCCACAATGCAGATATCCCTGCTCGCTCGTCGGGTTGCGGCCCTCGCGGTGCTTCGTCGGCTCGATCTCGCCCTTGCCGGGTGCGAGAGCCCTGAAGATCGGCTCCAGCCGGTCGAAGGCTTCCCTGTCGCCGCCGATCATCAGGCAATAGCCGCGCTCCAGCCCGTGAACCCCGCCGGAGGTGCCGATATCCATGTAGTGGATGCCTTTCGCCGCGAACTCCCTGCCGCGGCGGACATCGTCCTTCCAGAAGGCGTTGCCGCCGTCGATCAGCGTATCGCCCTCGCCGACGAGGCCGCCGAGTTCGGAGAGCGTCGCCTCGGTGATCCTGCCGGCCGGCAGCATCACCCAGATCGCGCGCGGCCCCTTCAGCTTGGCGACCATGTCCTTCAGGTCTGCCGCGACGATGGCGCCATCGGCGGCAAGCGCCTGGCCCGGCTTCGGATCGCGGTCATAGACCACGCATTCATGGCCGGCGCGCATCAGGCGGCGCACGATATTGGCCCCCATGCGGCCGAGGCCGATCACTCCAAGCTGCATATCCGACACTCCGCGAAGCCCGCTTTTGACGCTGCTTCAAGCATGGAGGCGGCCGGCGGGGCAAGCCGGCGCCATTTCGAGGTCACCCTTCGGCGTGCTTCTGCAGGGCGCGCCAGCGCCCCGGCGTGACGCCGTAGGCACGCCGGAACTGCCGCGTGAGGTGGCTCTGGTCCGAGAAGCCGCAGGCGAAGGCGACATCCACAAGGGAGGCGCTCTGTGCCAGCATCCGGCGAGCCCGATCGAGGCGACGCATCACCAGATAGTTATAGGGACTGGT
>NZ_JBIWYK010000262.1:0-4370 GCF_044752385.1 Allobosea sp. CER48
GGTCGCGCGGTATCCCGCTTCCCTCCTGATCCTTCTGCTCGGCGTGGCGGCGATCATGATCGCCACCGGCGCCTATCTGCGCCATGTCGCACGCTGGCCCTGGATCGACGCGCTGCTTGCTGCGGCGCCCGGCGCGCTCTCGACCGTGCTGGCGGTTGCGCAGGCGAAGGGCGCGAATATCGGGCGCATTTCCGTGGTGCAGCTTTTCCGGCTGCTCGTGCTTGTGGCGCTTCTGCCGAGCGCGATGCAGCTTTCCGGGGCCTCGGCCGCCATGCCGGTTCCGGCAGTCGGTTCGATCGACGCCGGCACCATGTTCGGCGTGACGATGGCCGGTCTCGCGCTCGGGCTGGTCTTCGAGCGCCTCGGCATGGCCGCGCCACTGATGTTCGGCGCGACCTTCGCCAGTTCGATCCTGCACGGCACCGGCCTCGTCGAGGGCGCGCTGCCCATGCCGATCCAGATCGTCGTGCAGATCCTGCTCGGTTCGACCATGGGCGGTCGCATCGCGCATATCCCGCGCGACGAGCTCAAGGGGCTCTTCCCGCTCGCGATCGGCGGCTTCGCGGTGTCGATCGGCGTCGCGTTCATCTTCGCCTGGCCGGCGGCCTGGCTGGCCGGCGTTTCCTATGCCAGCGGCATGGCGGCCTTCGCGCCCGGCGGGCTGGAGGCGATGGCGATGCTGGCCTTCGCCATGGGGCTCGACACGCTCTATGTCGGCTCCCACCATCTCGTGCGCTTCGTCATCATCGGGCTGGCGATGCCGCTCGTGCTGACGCGGATGAAGAGCGAGCCGCCGCGCTGAACCCACGGCGGTGCGGCCGCGGCCGTTGCGTGCAAGCCGCGCTCAGAGCGGAGTTGTGGCGCCGTTGGTGTGCGTCATCACGGCGTAGAGCGAAGTGGTGCCGCAGATGAACAGGCGGTTGAGCCTGGGGCCGCCCCAGCAGACATTCGCGACGATCTCGGGAATCGCGACCTTGCCGATCAGCGTGCCGTCCGGATGGTAGATGTGGACGCCGTCGGCGGCGCTGGTCCAGATCCGCCCTTCGATGTCGAGCCTGAAGCCGTCGAACAGCCCTGCGGTGCAGGTCGCGAACACCTTGGATGCGCCGAGCGTGCGTCCGTCGCTTCCCACCGCGACGCTGCGGATGTGCCGCGGCCCGTTCTCCGGGTCGTGGCTGGCGCCGGTATCGGCGATGTAGAGAATGCTCTCGTCCGGCGAGAAGGCGAGGCCGTTGGGCTTGATGAAATCATCGGCCGCGATGGCGATCTCGCCGCTCCGGCCATCGATGCGGTAGACGTTGCAGGCGCCGATCTCGCTCGGAGCCTTGTCGCCCTCATAGTCGCTGAGGATGCCGTAGTCAGGATCGGTGAACCAGATCGAACCGTCCGCCTTCACCACCACGTCATTGGGCGAGTTGAGGCGCTTGCCGCCGAAATGGCTCGCCAGCACGGTGATCGTGCCGTCATGCTCGGTGCGCGTCACCTGTCGCCCGCCATGCTCGCAGGTCACCAGCCGGCCCTGGCCGTCGACGGTGTTGCCGTTGGAATTGCGGGCAGGTTGGCGGAAGGTGCCGACATGGCCGGAGAGCGCGTCGTAGCGCAGCATGCGGTTGTTCGGGATATCGGACCAGACGAGGGCGTTGTGCGCCGCGAACCAGGCCGGGCCTTCCGACCAGCGCGCGCCGGTCCAGAGCCGCTCGACGCGGGCGGAGCCCGGGATGACGCGGTGAAACCGCGGATCGAGGACCGAGACCCCCGTGCCTTCGAGCACGCCGAACATGCCATTCCTCCCTGGTGGTGTGGCGCAGCATCCCCGTCGCGGGGCTGCGCGGCAAGCGCCTAGAGTGCAAGCCCCGCATCCCAGTAGGGCGTGGCGCCGTAGAGCTCTCCGAGATAGTCGACGAAGGCGCGCACCTTCTGCTCCATGTGCCGGCGGCTCGGATAGACCGCGTAGACCGCGACGCGAGAACCGACCGCGTAGGCCGGCAGCACGCGCTGGAGGGCGCCTGACTTCAGCTCCGGCCCGACATCCCAGGTCGAGCGCAATGCGATGCCGACGCCCGCCAGCAGCGCCTCGCGCACGACCTCGCTCGAATTGGTCCGCAACGGGCCGTTGACGCGGACCGAGACAGAGCCTTCCGGCCCGTCGAGGCGCCAGTGATCGGCGTTGTGGGCAATCAGCACGTGACGAGCGAGGTCGCCGATCTCCGCCGGAGTACCATGGGTGGCGAGGTAGTCCGGCGTGGCGCAGAGCACGCGGTGATTCGGCGCCAGCCGCTTGGCGACGAGGCTCGAATCCTGCAAGTCGGCGATTCGGATCGCCAGGTCGAAGCCCTCGCCGACGACATCGACGAAGGTGTCGCTGAGCACGAGCTCGACCGTCACCAGCGGGTTGCCGTCGAGGAAGCGCTTGAGATGCGGCGCGACATGCATGCGCCCGAACGAGGTCGGCGCCGAGACCCGCAGCGTACCGCGGACTTGCCCAGCCCCGCTCGCGACCCAGGCCTCCGCTTCCTCGATCGAGGCCAGGATCGACACGACGCGCTCGTAAAAGCCCTGGCCCGCCTCGGTCAGGGCCAGCTGGCGCGTGGTGCGCTGGAGCAGACGGACGCCGAGCCGCTCCTCCAGCCGGCGGATGCGCTTGGAAATGACCGCCGGCGACAGGTTCAGCTGGCGCCCCGCCGCCGACATGCTCTTTGTCGTGACGACATGCGCGAAGACATCGAGATCGCCGAACCGGTCCATCAACCCGCCACCTTTTCCAATACGGAAATAATGGCTGGCTTCGGCCACGCTGCAAGAGGCATTGAATTGGTCTAATCTGGAGGGCAAGCACTGTGCCGGGAACGGCACAGCCGAATTGGGCGATGGGAGGGAAGAGATGAGCGCGATCGCGTTTCCGGTGCCGGATGCCGGCATTCTCGCCCGCCGCGAATCGATCGTTGCCGGCCTTGCCGGCCTCGTGCCGGCCAATGCGCTGATCACCAGCGACGACGAGCGTCGGCCCTACGAGACCGACGCCCTCACCGCCTATCGCCGCATGCCGCTCGCCGTCGTGCTGCCTGCGACCACGCAGGAGGTGGCGGCCGTGCTGCGCTATTGCCGCGAGCAGGGCGTGCCGGTCGTGCCGCGCGGCGCCGGGACCTCGCTCGCGGGCGGTGCCATCCCGCAGGAGGATGCCGTCGTGATCGGGGTCTCCAAGATGAGCCGCATCCTCGAGATCGACTATGCCAACCGCACGGCCAGGGTGCAGGCCGGGGTCACCAATCTCGCAGTCACCGGCGCCGTCTCTGCCGAGGGCTTCTTCTACGCGCCGGACCCGTCCTCGCAGCTGGCCTGCTCGATAGGTGGCAATATCGGCATGAATTCCGGCGGGGCGCATTGCCTGAAATACGGCGTGACGACGAACAACGTGCTCGGCGTCACCATGGTGATGCTGGACGGCAGCATCGTCGAGATCGGTGGAGGCCATCTCGATTCGCCGGGCTATGACCTGCTCGGCCTGATCAACGGCTCCGAGGGGCAGCTCGGCATCATCACGGAGGCGACGGTGCGTATCCTGCGCTCCGCCGAGGGCGCCCGCCCCGTGCTGTTCGGCTTTCCCACCAGTGAGCAGGCGGGGGCGGCGGTGGCCGCAATCATCGGCGCCGGCATCATTCCCGTCGCGATGGAGTTCATGGACAAGCCGGCCATCGAGATCTGCGAGGCCTTTGCCAAGGCCGGCTATCCGATGGATGTCGAGGCGCTGCTGATCATCGAGGTCGAGGGTTCCGAAGCGGAGATGGACGCCCAGCTCGCCCGCATCGTCGCGATTGCCCGCGAACACGGGGTGACGACCGTGAAGGAATCGAAATCGGCAATGGAGGCGGCTGCGATCTGGAAGGGTCGCAAATCCGCCTTCGGCGCGACCGGCCGAATCGCCGACTACATCTGCATGGACGGCACGATCCCGACCGGCCAGCTGCCCTATGTGCTCAAGCGCATGGATGAAATCGTGAAGAGCTACGGCCTGCGCGTCGCGAATGTCTTCCACGCCGGTGACGGCAATCTGCATCCGCTGATCCTCTATAACTGCAACGATCCGGTCGAGGCGCAGAAGGCGGAGGATGCCGGCATGGACATCCTCAAGCTCTGCGTCGAGGTCGGCGGCTGCCTGACCGGCGAACACGGCGTCGGCATCGAGAAGCGCGACCTGATGACCTTCCAGTTCAATCCCGAGGATCTCGCGCAGCAGATGAGGGTGAGGGCGGTGTTCGATGAACACTGGCTGCTGAACCCCGCCAAGGTGTTCCCGCTGGAAGGACGGATCGCGGCGTGATCGACCTCGTCGTCACGTCGGGGCTCGCTGCCGCGCCGCGCCCAGGAATGAC
>NZ_JBIWYK010000263.1:0-4363 GCF_044752385.1 Allobosea sp. CER48
TCGAAATATGACCCCGGCCCGAAGCCTGCGCGCGTGGCGCGGCCTCAGGGCGGTCAATCCTCGCGGAAGGCCCGGTTGAAGCTGTCGGTGAAGGGCGAGACCAGATAGTCGATCGCTCGACGCGCGCCGTTGACGATCATCACCTCCGCCGTCATGCCGGCGTGGAGCGAGACCTTGTAGTCGCGCAGGCTCTGCTGATCGATCTCGGAGCGGACGACGAAATAGGGCATGCCGGTTTTTTCGTCGACCAGCTGGTCGGGGGCGACATAGGTGACCTTGGCCTGCAATGGCGGCAGCAGGCGCGAGTTGAAGGCCGTCAACCGGACGCGAGTGGTGGCGCCGACGCGGACCGCGTCGATGTCGCGTGGCTCGACCTTGGCTTCGACGATCAGCGGCTCATTCTCCGGGACGATGTCGAGGATCGCTTCGCCGGCGGCGATGACGCTGCCGGCCGTACGCATCCGGATATTGGCGACGATGCCCTCCTGCGGCGCGACCACGACGAGACGGCGCAGGACGTCCTCGGCCTGGACGATCCGCTCGGTGACCTCGGACAGCATGAGCTGCGATTCCTGGATCTCGCCCCCGATATCGTTCTGCCGCTCGAGGCTGATCGACAGGATCTCGAGATTGGCTCCCGCTACCGCCTGCTCGGCCTTGGCCTTGCGGGCCGCGAACTCGCCCGAACGGCCGGAAAGCTCGCTCTGCTTGGTCTGCAGCTCGACGAGCTGGGTGCGCTTCGCATAACGCTTCTCGTAGAGATCGGCCATGATCTTGACCTCGTCGTCGATCAGCGAGCGCTGACGATTGGTCGCGTCGATCTGGGCCTTCAGTGCGTCCGCCTCGGCCTGGTGCTGCTCGATGACGCGCTGCTGGATATGGATCTTGCCGTCGTGGACCTGGGCCCGCGACTTGAACAATCCCTGTTCGGCCCGCAGCACCTCGCGCGCGATCGGGGAATCCAGCTGCGCAACCGCAGCCGGGAAGGCGATTTCGGCAGCGCTGGTCTGCTCGGCGCGCAGCCGGGCGAGCTTGGCTTCCAGCCCGATGCGCTTGGCCTGCAATTGCTGAAGCTCGGCGCGGGCGCGGGCATCTTCCAGCCGCAACAATGGCTCGTCCCTGACGACGCGCTCGCCCTCCGCCTTCAGCAAGGTCTTCAGGATGCCGCCTTCGAGATGGCTGACGGTCTTGCGCTTGCTGTCGACCGCCACGATGCCGGTCGCCACCGCGGCATTGTCGAGGCGTGCGGTGACGGCCCAGGCGCCGAAGCCGCCGAAGCCGACCCCGATCGCGGCGACGCCTGCCAGAACGAGGCTGCGCAGGCTCGGGACACGCTCGTCCTGCGGCTCGTGCTCGATCTGCGGGACGAGGGCTCGTTCAGGGCGCTTGATCAGGGAGCGTCCGGTCATGCCTTCACCTCGCGAATCGCGGCCGGAGCGGCGGGGGTGCTGGCGGCAGGCTCCATTTCCACACGGCCGCCAGGGGTGATCATGCCCGCGATCGCGGCGCGCGGACCGAATTGCTGTACCCGGCCTTCACGCAGCACGAGGAGCTTGTCGACGACCTGCATGACAGAGGGGCGGTGGGCGATCAGCACCACGATGGCGCCGCTCTCGCGCGCCGCGGCGATGGCGCGAATCAGGCTTTGCTCGCCTTCGGCGTCGAGATTGGCATTGGGCTCGTCGAGGACGATCAGCCGGGGGGAGCCGTAGAGCGCCCGCGCCAGGCCGATGCGCTGGCGCTGACCGCCCGAGAGATTGAAATCGCTGTCGGCAACATTCGTGTCGTAGCCGAGCGGCAGGCGGCCGATGAGCTCGTGCACCCCCGCGGTGCGGGCCGCGTCGAGGATGGCGTGCGGATCGGGATCGCGCATGCGGGCGATGTTCTCGGCAATCGTGCCGTTCAGCAGCGAGACCGATTGCGGGAGATAGCCGACCATGGCCCCGAACGAGCCTCGCTCCCACAGATAGGTGCTGTGGCCGTCGAGATAGACGCCTCCGACATTGGGCTTGAGCACGCCGACAAGGAGCCTCGCGAGCGTTGACTTGCCGGCGCCGGAAGGGCCGACCACGCCGAGTACCTCGCCCGGTTGCAGCGAGAAGGAGACGCCCTTGATCACGGTCTGCTCCTGACCGGGGGGCGCGAAGACGGCGCGGTCGACCACGAGATCGCCCTGGCAGGGCGGAGTCGGGACCGTCTGGCGCTGCGAGGTGCGCGTCAGGACGAGATCGCGGACACGCTTCCAGGCCGCCGAGGCGAGCACCCACTGCCGCCAGTCGGTGATCATCGAATCAAACGGCGCGAGGAGGCGGCCGAGCAGGATGCTCGCTGCCATCAGCGTTCCGGCTGTGACCTCGTTGCGGATGATCAGGATTGCGCCGGTCGCATAGACCGAGAGCTGCATCGTCATGCGCGCCGAGCGCGTCACGGCGGCGATGAACTTGGCACGGCGCGTACCCATGTCGAGCTGCTCGATCATCGCCAGCTGCTGGCCGCGCCAGCGCTTGGCCAGCGCGGGCAGCATGCCCATCGCCTCGATCGTCTCGGCGTGGCGCAGGCTTGAGCCCACCTCGTTGATGCTGGCGACGCCGGCCTCGTTGGCCTCCTTGAGGATACGGCGGGTCAGCATGTCCGAGAGAACGCCGAGCAGCAGCAAGATGATCAGCGAGGCCACGCCGACCAGCCCGTAGACCGGGTGCAGCGTGAAAAGGACGGCGAGGAAGACCGGCGACCATGCAGCCTCCAGCGGCGTGGCGATCGCGGAACTGGCGATGAAGAAGCGGATGTCGTTGAGGTCGCGAATCGCCTGCGTCGCCTGCCCCGAGCCCTGTTCGAGCGAAGAGCTCACGGCCGCCTGGAGAGCCGGCAAATTGAGCCGCCGGGCAAAGATGCTGGCCATTGCCTGGAAAGTCAGCGAGCGGATGAACTCGACCGTGCCATAGAGTGCCAGCGCGCCGATCGCGATGAAAAGGAGCATCGTCAGCGTGTCGTAGCTATGGCTGACGATGACCCGATCCTGTACCTGCATCATGAAGAGCGGGACGGTCAGCAGCAGCACGTTCACGCACAGGCTCAGGAAGGCCGCATAGCTGAGGCCGCCGACGAAATTGCGCTGGAGAGACCGGATCAGGGCATCGGGCGCAGGCTTCACCGCCTTCATGCATGACTCCGAGAATGAGGATGAGGTGCGGGCGCGGCGAATCCGCCGCGACAGGAGATCCGCAATCGTGAGGCGCAACGTGATACCGGGGGAGTGTCAAGATTATGACAGATTAGAAGCGTAACTCACCCTGCTTGAACAAAGCAAATGGGGCGAAACTATGCGATGCTTTGAAATTCGAACTAGTTTCCGCTTATCTGCGGATTGATACAATCTTATTATTTAGCCAATGGTATATGGCATGTGCTTTGCCTATAGGCTCTAAGTGCGAGGGGGCAAAAAGGGGTGGTTTGTTTAATTTTCGATCAGGCGGAGTAAGGGATGCACTTTAAATTGCAAGGCGGCGGGCAATTCCTAGGCAGATCCTTGAACGGCCATCATCAGGCTAACGGTTCGGACGACCTCGACGAGGGAGCCGATCCCAAAATTTCTCCATTCGACCTCGCGCGGGTCATCGAACGCGTGAGTCGAAGGTTTCTGGACTATCTGCGCCTCGAACTGACGAAGCTCGGCATCGACGACATATCGCCCTCGCAGGTGATGGTCCTGATGACGATCGGCCAGGGCGAGATCGCAGTCCGCGACCTTCTCGACCGCGGACACTATGGCGGCTCGAATGCCTCCTACAATCTCAAGCAACTGGTGGAGAGCGGCTATCTCGAACGCGGGGCTTCGCCGCGCGATCGCCGGCAGGCCCGCATCTCGCTGTCGCTGAAGGGACAGATGCTGTGCGAGCGCCTGCGGCTCCTCGACGAGGCCAGCCAGTTCGGCCAGCGACTCGAAAGCAATCGCGAAACCGATCTGGGCACGACCCACGCAACCCTGCGCCAACTCGAACAATGGTGGAATGACGCGCTTCGCTACGGCGGAGTGCTGCTCGCATCATGCATGTCCTATTCGTTCATCGCGCGGGATCTGGTCAATTCGCTGCTCTGATCGCGCGCCTCGTCGCCGAAGGCGTCGAGGTTTCGCTGATCACGGAGCGCGTTGAGCAGGAGCAGCCCGGCGTCCGGCAACTGGTCTATTCGGTGGAGGAGACGGCGACGCGGCATCCCGCGCTCGCTGCCACCGAATACCACCTGCGGACAGGGGAGGCGGTTGCGCAGCTGATGGAACGGCTGAAGGCTACCGATCCACCCGATGTCGTCCTCGGACACATCGGCTGGGGCGGGATGCTCTTTGCCCGCGACGCGCTGCCCGATG
>NZ_JBIWYK010000264.1:0-4341 GCF_044752385.1 Allobosea sp. CER48
GGCGGGCCGGCCGGTCTCGCGCCAGAGCGCGTCCGAATTCACGTGGAAGAACGGCGCGGCTCCGAGCAGCGGCAAGGCCTTCTTCACGCCGCCGCCGGTCTCCAGCAATTCGGCGCGTTCATCCGAGACCGTGATGCGCGGGCGGGGGCGCCCGGCGACATGCGCCTCGACCTGCCCGGCGAGATGATGGACGTTGACGACCGCGTCCTCGACGCCGGCATCGGCCAGCCGATCGAGCATATGGTCCAGCATCGCCTTGCCGCCGATCCGCACCAGCGGCTTCGGCAGCGTGTCGGTGATGGGGCGCATGCGCTGCCCGAGCCCGGCCGCCAGCACCATCGCCCGGCGGATCGGCGGCGAAGCGGTTGAGGTCACGCGAATCTCCCGGAACGGACGCATGGCGATCCATAGCGCGTCATGGTCGGGCTTGTCCCGGCCATCCGCGTCTTGCTTCGCCGAGCGTCGTGTTCGAGACGCGGATGTTCGGCACAAAGAGAGGCATGGCGCCGCGCCCTGTCACGCCGTCTCGAACAGCTTCGGCATATGCGCCTGGTACCAGCCCCTCAGCTCTTCGAGCGCAGGGTGCTCCAGGTTGCGGCGCAGATAACCCTCGATGCGCGGCAGGTGCTTGAGGTAGTCCGGCTTGCCGTCGCGCTTGTCGAGCCGGGCGAAGATGCCGGCGATCTTCGTGTTGCGCTGCGCACCCAGGATCGCATAGGCGCGGGCGAAATCGGCCAGGTCGAAATCCGGCGCCTCCGCACGCCGGGCCGCGCCATAGGCCGCGAGCAATCTGAGTTCCAGCGAGGCCGGCACATCGACGCGCGCATCCTGTCCGAGGGACGCGAGGTCATAGGCGGGGTGGCCGAGCACCGCATCCTGGAAATCGATCAGGCCAAGCTGGGCGTGGCCCTCCCGCTGCTCCAGCCAGATCAGGTTCGGCGAATGGAAATCGCGCAGCGTCCAGGTCTTCGGCTGGGCGAGGATCTCGTCGAAGAGCTTGCTCCAGATGCGGGCGAATTCGGCCTGCGTCACGGCGGGCAAGGTCACGCCCGCGATATGCGGCGCATACCATTCCAGGATGAGCTCGGCTTCGATCGCGAGCGCTTGGCGGTCGTATTCGGGGATGGCGTGGTCGCGCGCCTCGGCCACGGGCAGGATGGCGGGCAGCGTGTGCCGGTGGAGATCGGCGAGCAATCGGGCCGCCGCCTCGTAGCGCTCCGCGATCGGCCGGCGCTCGGCATCGATCACGCCTTCGCTGCCGAGATCCTCGATGATCAGCAGGCCGGTGGCCAGGTCCTCGGCCAGGATCTCCGGCGCCGAGTAGCCGAGCGAACTGAGGCCGCAATCCATCGCTACGAAGGCTTCGACGTTCTCGGCGAGGTGAGCCAACGTGCTGTAGGGTTTGCCCAGGCGGATCGGCGGGCCGTCCGGCCGCGGCGGCGAGATCATCAGGACGGCGGTTTCGCCGCCCGGCTGGGTCAGCCGCTCATAGGCGCGCGTCGAGGCGTCGCCGAGCATGAAGTCGCGGCGGGCTGCGCCCCAGCCAGAGGCGTCGAGCAGGCGGCGCGAAGCCACCGCGATGGCGAGCCGCTGCTTCCACAGCACGCCGCCGGACAGATCGGCGATGCGCCCGGTCTCGGGATTGTCGGGATCGACGTCGAGCACGATGTCGATCCTGCGGCCCGCAGGCAGGCGCGTGCCGGCGCGGTCCGGCCACTCGACCAGCGTGATCAGCCGCTCGACATCCTCGATCAGGCCGATGTCGTCGAGCTCGTCGGGCGAGCGGACGCGGTAGAGGTCGGCGTGCAGCACGAGGCCGCGCGGCGTGTCGTAGCTCTGGACGAGCGTGAAGGTCGGACTCGGCGCCTCCAGCGTCGGGTCGCCGGCCAGTTCGCGCAGGATGGCGCGCGCCAGCAGCGACTTGCCCGAGCCGAGATGGCCCGAGAGCGCGACGATGTCCCCTGGCTTCAGGATCGCGGCGATATCGGCGGCGAGGCGCTGCGTCGCGGCCTCGTCCACCAGCATGAGCCGGTGCAGGCCGGCCTTGCGGGCTTCTTCTGTCATTCAGCTGCGTCCGAGAGCGGCATGCCCTGGGCGGGGAAGATGGCTGTGACCTTCGTGCCCCGGCCCGGCGCGGAATCGAGCTCGACATGACCGCCGTGCAGCTCGACGATGGAGCGCACGATCGAGAGCCCGAGGCCGACGCCGCGATGGCTGGAGCCGAGGGAGTTGCTCTCGAAGCGCTCGAAGACCTTCTCGACGACCTCGGCCGGAATGCCACGGCCCTGATCGGCCACGGTGATGCTGATGTCGCTGCCCCGGCGGCTTGCGCTGACCATGACGGTCTGACCGGGCGCAGAGAAGCCGATGGCGTTGGAGAGCAGGTTGAACAGGACCTGCCGCAGCCGCTTGCCGTCCGCGCGCAGCGGCCCGGTGCGCGGGTCGATCTCGACCTTGAGCTCGAGCCTGCTGTCGATCAGCCGGTCGTGAAGCCCCGCCGCAGCCTGCGCGATGGTGTCGGAGACGTCGACATCCTGGATTTCCAGCGTCAGCGCGCCGTTGTCGATCGTGGCAAGGTCGAGGATGTCATTGATGATGGCGAGCAGCGCGCCGGAGGAGCGCACGATATGGGCGGAATAGTCGCGCTGCTTCTCGTTGAGCGGACCGACCGTCTCCGTGCCGAGGAGCTGAGCGAAGCCGATGATGTTGGTGAGGGGCGAGCGGAGCTCGTACGAAACGTGATGGACGAAGTCCTCGCGCAGCCGCGAGACGCGCTCAAGAGCCTCGTTCTTCTCGGTCAGCGCCCGCTCGACATTCACACTGGCGGTGACGTCGGCGAAGGAGATCAGTGTCGCGCCGTCCGGCAGGGGCGCGGCCGCCATGTCGAGCACGGAACCGTCGCGGCGCTCCATCCGGCAGTGATAGTCCTCGCGCGCATCGCGCACGCCGGTGACGACGCTGTGCAGTTCGCTCCAGACCTCGTCCTGCGGGAAGAGCGGCTTGCAGAGCCGAATGACCTCGTCGATATGCGGGGCGCTCGCGGCGAGGTCGCCGCCCTGGATGCGCCAGGACTGGGCGAAGGCAGGGTTCGAGAGCCGGAGCCGCCCGTCAGAACCGAACACGGCGACGCCTTCGCGCAGCGAATCCAGCGTCTCTCGCTGCGTCCGGGACAGGGCGTTGAAGCGGGATTCGAGCGTGAAGCGCTCGGTCACGTCGTCATAGAGATAGGTGACGCCGCCCTGCGGGTTGGGGCTGGCGACGACATGGATGGTGCGTCCGTCGGGCAGATACCACCAGTCCTCGCTGGCGCGCGTCGCGGTATAGGCTGCGTGAACCGCCGCCTTCCAGCTGCGATAGTCGCCGAGTTCCGGCAGGCGCCGCTCGGCGCGCAGCCGATCGAGAATCTCGCCATCGGTCGGCTGGCCGTCCAGAAAGCCGGACTCGAGCGACCAGAGCGTGTCGAAACCGGAATTGCGATAGACGAGGTGCTGCGTGCCGTCGAAGACCGCCACCGCCGTCTTGAGCCGGTCGAGTGTCCGGACATGGGCGTCCATCTGGCGCTGGAGATCGGCGCGGACCGCCTCCAGCTCGCTCATGTCGGTGGCGAAGCCGGCATAGCCCGTCGCCGCCGGCAGCTCGACGACATCGAGCGTCCGCCGCTGGCCGGCGACGATGGCGGGCGCGCGCCCGGCGAAGGGGCTGCCCTCGCGCCGCGCCCGCGCCGCCGCATCGCGTTCGGCCCGGTCGAGCAGTTCGAGCCCGCCCGTCACCGCCGTCGCCGGATCGCTGGCTTCGACCGCCCGCGCATAGGCGCCGTTGACCCAGCTCAGGCGGCCGTCGGCGTCGCGCATCCAGGCCGGATGCGGCAGCCCGCCGAAGAGGTGGGCCAGAGCCGCGTGATCGGCCGTGACGCGCTCCAATTCGCCGCGCAGCGTCATGACCTGCGCGCGCTCGCCGGTGACCTCGCGGAAGCGGATGACCGCCCGGCCGGCAACCGGACGCCCCTGGACATCGATGAATGGCCCGGCCTTGCTGCGCAACGTGAAGCTGAAGGCCTCTCCGCGCTCCTTCAGCGCGTCCGTGGCCAGTTCCAGCCGCTTGGCGTCGGAGGGCGCGGCCCAGCTGCCATAGGCCAGTGCGAGCACGGCCCCCGGCGCGCCGAGAAAGCCGCTATCGCCCTCGAAGACGGGCTGGGCATCGCGTCCGTTCCAGCTCACCACCACCTGGGGCTCGGCGCCGAGCAGGATCGCGAGGCGCTCCTGATGGCTGCGGGCGGCCTCGAGATCGGCCGCGAGCTTGGCCTCCCGCGTCCGCCAATGCCTGCGCTCGCGCATGTAGACC
>NZ_JBIWYK010000265.1:0-4321 GCF_044752385.1 Allobosea sp. CER48
GAATTCGCACGCGGCATCGCTAATCTCGCCCGGACGGGCACCAATCCGATCAGCCATGCGGCGCTGGCGAAGGCCGCGCATGGCGAAGTCAGGGACGGGATCGCGCGGCTCGTCGTCGCGCTCTGCGAGCCGCGGGGCGAAGCGCTTTCCGCCGCGCTCGCTCGGGTTCTCGCCATCGGTTCATCGTCGGGAACCGAGATCGCTTTCGGCGTCGTCCGCGGACTGGCGTCTCTCATCGACAACGGAGAATGGGATCATGGCCATCAAGACCGCGATTAAGCGGAACACCTATTTCGACTCGGTCTCGCTGATGTCGGTGACCGGGCGGGCCAATGCCGTTGCCGGCGTCGATCAGGCGATGATCGGGATGGGCACCGCGATGAACAAGGAGGTGCTCAAGAACGTCGGGATGCTGACGGCCGAGGCTGCCGAGGCCCAGAGCGGCGACCTGATGATCGTGGTGCGCGCCGCCAATGATGACGTTGCCGGCCAGGCGCTGGTCGAGATCGACGAGCTGTTCAAGCAGAAGGGTGGCAGCGAGAGCGGTCGCAAGATGAACTACGCGACGATCGAATCCGCCGTTGCGCATACGCCGGGCGCCAATCTCGCGATCATCGCGGTCGCCGGCGAGTTCGCCACCCGCGAGGCGCGGCGCGCGCTCGATAACGGCCTGCACGTCATGATGTTCAGCGACAACGTCTCGATCGAGGACGAGGTCGCCCTCAAGACGCACGCCCATCGCAAGGGCCTGCTGATGATGGGGCCGGATTGCGGCACCGCCTATGTCGGCGGCATCGGCCTCTGCTTCGCCAACGCCGTGCGCGCCGGCAATATCGGCATCGTCGGCGCCTCCGGCACCGGCAGCCAGGAGATCGCGGCGCGCATCCATGATTTCGGCGGCGGCATCACCCAGATCATCGGCACCGGGGGGCGCGACCTGCACGAGAGGGTCGGCGGCATCATGATGATCGACGGCATCAACGCGCTCGCCCGCGACCCGGCGACCGAGGTGATCGTGCTGGTCTCCAAGCCCCCGGCGAAGTCTGTGCAGGACAAGGTCCTGGCCGCCGCCGCGGCTTGCGGCAAGCCGGTCGTCGCCTGCCTGCTCGGCGGCTCGGAGCAGGCCGTGACCGAGGCCGGAGTGCAGTTCGGCAAGACCACCAAGGAAGCCGCGCTCAAGGCCGTCATCCTTGGCGGCAGGAAGGAGGAGGAGATCAACAAGCGGGCACTCAACCTGCCGCTGATCGCCGAGACCCGCGCCAAGCTGAAGCCCGAGCAGCGTTACATCCGCGCGCTGCTCTGCGGCGGCACGCTTTGCGAGGAAATGATGCTGATCGCCAAGGAGAGCTACGACAACGTCTACAGCAACATCGCCAAGGACCCCGCGCGCAAGCTGAAGGACGTTTCCACCAGCATCGAGAATACGTTCATCGATTTCGGCGACGACGATTTCACCCGCGGCCGCCCGCATCCCATGATCGACCCCTCCCAGCGCCTCGCGCGGCTGGTGCAGGAAGCACGCGATCCCTCTGTCGGCGTCATCGTGCTCGATTTTATCCTCGGCTACGGCGCCCATGAAGACCCGGCCGGCGTGATGATTCCGGCCCTCGTAGAGGCCAAGCAGATCGCGGCAGCCGAAGGGCGCCATCTCGAGATCCTCGGTTACGTCCTCGGCACCGATCTCGATAGCCAGTCGCTCGCCGAGCAGACCGCCAAGCTTTCGGAAGCGGGCGTCACCATCGCCAGCAGTTGCACGAATGCGGGCCTGCTGGCGCGCGGTTTCGTCTCCAGGGAGAACTGATCATGTCCAGCATCAACGACCTGTTCAGCAAGGTCAGCGTCATCAATGTCGGCCTCGAAATGTTCAAGGACGATATCGAGAAGCAGGGCGGCAGCGCCGTCCATCTCGACTGGCGCCCGCCGGCGGGCGGCAAGCCCGAACTGATCGACGCGCTGGAAGCGTTGGCGCGGCCCGATATCGCGGCGCGCATCGAGAAGGCCAATCTGGAGGCTGTCGAGCGCATCCTGAAGTCGCAGCCGGTGCTGGTCGGCTTCGGTCCGGCGCTCGACGTCGTGCCCGGCATGACCAGGAAGACCATCCTGCATGCCGGCCCGCCGATCACCTGGGAACGGATGTCCGGCCCGATGAAGGGTGCCGTCACCGGCGCGCTGGTCTTCGAAGGCCTGGCCAAGGATCTCGACGAGGCGGCGGCGCTGGCTGCCTCCGGCGAGATCACCTTCTCGCCCTGCCACGAGCATGACTGCGTGGGCTCGATGGCTGGCGTGACCTCGGCCTCGATGTTCATGCACGTGGTCAAGAACAAGACCTACGGCAATTTCGCCTACACCAATCTCAGCGAGCAGCTCTCCAAGATCCTGCGCATGGGCGCCAATGACGGGACCGTCATCGCCCGGCTGAACTGGATGCGCGACGTGCTCGGCCCGATCCTGCGCGAGGCCATGCAGATCGCCGGCGAAATCGACCTGCGCCTGCTGCTCTCGCAGGCGCTGCACATGGGCGACGAATGCCACAACCGCAACGTCGCCGGCACCACCATCCTGATCCAGAAGCTCGCTCCCTTCATCCTGGAGACGTCGTTCCCGACGGCGCAGAAGCGCGAGGTCTTCGACTTCGTCGCCAGCAGCGACTACTTCTCCGGCCCGACCTGGATGGCCATGTGCAAATGCGCGCTGGATGCCGCCCATGGCGTGCCGCACTCCACGGTGGTGACCACGATGTGCCGCAATGGCGTCGAGTTCGGCATCCGGATCAGTGGCGTGCCCGGCTTCAGCTGGTTCACCGGCCCGGCGCAGAAGGTCATCGGCCCGATGTTCGCCGGTTACAGGCCGGAGGATTCCGGCCTCGACATCGGCGACAGCGCGATCACCGAGACCTATGGCATCGGCGGCTTCGCCATGGCGGCGGCGCCGGCGATCGTGCCGCTGGTCGGCGGCACGGTCGATGAAGCCATCGGCTTCTCCGTTCGCATGGCCGAGATCACCACGGCCGAGAACCCGAACGTGACCGTGCCCCTGCTCAACTTCAGGGGCGTCCCGACCGGCATCGACATGCGCAAGGTGCTGCAGACAGGGATCATGCCGGTGATCAATACCGCGATCGCGCACAAGGAGGCCGGCATCGGCATGATCGGCGCCGGCATCACCTATCCGCCGATGGAGGCCTTCGAGAAGGCGCTCATCGCCTTCGCCGGCCAGGAGGGCGTCGCGGCGCAGGACGTAGCGGCCTGAGGATTGCCGCGGGCCGCCACCGCGCGGCCCGCGTTCCACACCATCGAACAATTCAGCATGCGTCGCGACCTGCCGGCCGGCGCGTGGGAGGAGGATTCATGACTTCGCATGACACCGTTCCGGACCGCCTGATCATCGCCATCGGCGGCAACGCCATCCACCCGGAGGGCATTCGCGGCACGGCGGAGGAGCAGGAAAAGCTCGCCGCCGAGACCGGTGCCGCCCTGCTGCCGCTGATGGAGCTGGGCTCGCAGCTGATCATCACCCACGGCAACGGCCCGGTCGTCGGCAAGATGTTGCTGCGCCATGCCATTGCCCGCCAGCGCGTGGCACCGATGCCGCTCGACATCTGCGTCGCCCACAGCCAGGGCGGCATCGCCTATTTGCTGATGCAGGCGCTGGAGAATGCGCTGCGCGCCAAGGGCAATCCGCGCGAGGTGACCTGCGTGCTGACCCAGGTCGAGGTCGATCCGAAGGATCCGGCCTTCGCCAACCCGTCGAAGCCGATCGGCTATTTCTATACCGAGGAGGAAGCCAAGGCGCTCAGCGAGGAAATGGGCTGGCTGATGAAGGAGGATTCCGGCCGCGGCTACCGGCATGTCGTGCCATCGCCGCTGCCGCAGCACATCGTCGATTTCGACCTCGTGCAGGCGCTGGCCGAGAAGGGCGCGGTCGTGATCGCGGGCGGTGGCGGCGGCGTGCCGGTGGTGCGTCAGCCCAACGGCCAGAGCCGTGGCGTCGAGGCCGTCATCGACAAGGACCGCACCACCGCCAAGATGGCGAACCTGCTCGACATCCCGGACATGATCATCCTGACCGCGGTGCCGAGCGTCGCCGTGCATTTCGGCAGGCCGGAACAGCGCTTCCTCGATCGCGTCAGCCTGTCGGAGATCAAGCGCCTGCATGCCGAGGGGCATTTCCCGCCCGGCAGCATGGGCCCGAAGATCGATGCCGCCGTCCAGTTCCTCGAAGGCGGCGGCCGGCGCTGCATCATCGCGCGCATCGAGGATGCGGTCGCGGCACTCCGCGGCGAGGCCGGTACGCAGATCGTGTCGGACGCTGCCTTCGCCGC
>NZ_JBIWYK010000266.1:0-4317 GCF_044752385.1 Allobosea sp. CER48
GAGAAGAGACAGCGGCTCAGTGTTCCGGCCTCCCAACTCCTTCAAGGCTGCCTCCACGATGGTCTCGCTGTCGGGTCGCGGCTCGAGGGTCGCAGGCGAGAGCCGGAATGGCAGCCCCCAGAACTCGCGCTCGCCGAGGATGCGCCAGACCGGTTCGCCGGCCTCGCGGCGCCCGGCAAACCCGTCCAGCCTCGCCAAGGCGTCGGCTGGCAAGACCATCGAAGGATCGAGGTTCTCGGCGCCGATGCTGCCCTCGACGAGCAACCGCGCATCGAGCCCGGGACTCGCGGAGCCGGTACGCAGCAGACGCTGCGCAAGAAGACGCCGCGCCTCCCTCACGGTCGGCACGGCGCCCTCCCCTGACCAAACGCTCCCTCCGGGCGGCACGCCCGCAGGGCTCGCATGTTCGCTCAGCTGTTGCCCTGCATCTTCTGGTCGATGCACAGCTTCATCTTGGTGTTGATGGAGGCCTTGCTTTCGCGAGCGCCCTTCATCTCCGTCTGGCACGCCTTGCGGGCCTGCGACTGCGTCATCGCGCCCTGGATGGCAGCCGGCTGGCCCGACGTAGCCCTCTGGAGCGTCTTGTTCTGCGCCTGGGCGACGCCGCTCATCGCGAGCGCCATCAGGCTCGCCATCGCAACTGTCGAAACCGTCTTGATCATGGGAGGGTCCCCCCTTCGTTGGTGTCGATGCAGGAGCAACGCCGAAAGGACGATTTGGTTTCATCGCCACCGCCTACACCGCGCCTTCCGCGGCCAGGAGCTTCGCCTGATGCTCTGCGGTCAGAGCATCGACGATCTCGTCGAGGACAAGACCCTGCATCATCTCGTCGAGCTTGTAGAGCGTCAGGTTGATGCGATGGTCGGTCACGCGCCCCTGCGGAAAATTATAGGTGCGGATCCGCTCGGAACGATCGCCGGAGCCGACCTGAGAGCGTCGATCGGCCGAACGTTCGGCATCGATGCGCATCCGCTCCATGTCGTAGAGGCGGGCGCGCAGCAGTTCATACGCGCGCGCCTTGTTCTTGTGCTGCGACCGCTCATCCTGGACCAGCACCACCGTATTGGTGGGGAGATGGGTGAGGCGCACCGCCGATTCCGTCTTGTTGACGTGCTGGCCGCCGGCCCCACCCGAGCGCAGCGTGTCGATGCGGATATCGGAATCGTTGAGGGCGATGTCGACTTCGCTCGCGAGCGGCAGCGTCGCCACGGTCGCGGCCGAGGTATGGATGCGGCCGCTCGCCTCGGTATCGGGCACGCGCTGGACACGGTGGACGCCCGACTCGAACTTGAGCCTGGCATAGACGCCGCGGCCGTTGATCTCGGCGATGACTTCCTTGTAGCCGCCGACCGTGCCTTCGCTCTCGGACAGGATGTCGACGCTCCAGCCCTTCTGGGCGGCATGTCGCTGGTACATGCGGAGCAGGTCACCGGCAAAGAGCGAAGCTTCGTCACCGCCGGTGCCGGCACGGATTTCGAGGATGACGCCGCGCTCGTCGGCAGCGTCCTTCGGCAACAGCGCGATCAGGATCTCGCGGGCGCGGGCCTCGATCTCGTCGCGGGCTGCGTCACGCTCTTCATAGGCGAGATCGCGGAATTCGGCATCGGTAGCGGGGTCGGCGATCAGACCTTCCGCCTCGTCGAGCAAGACCTGCGCCTGCCGCCAGGAAGCGATCGCCGCGACCACCGGATCAAGCTCGGACAGTTCCTTCGCGAGCTCGACCGTGCGCGTGGGATCGCTCGCATGGTTGATCTCCTCGGTCGCGGCGGCATGGCGCGCCACGATGCCGTCGAGACGATCCTGAGGAAGCTGAAGGGACATCGGAGAACTCTTGCAAATGATGAAAGGGCCGCGGAGCGAGGACGAGCGTCGCTAGACCGGGACCTTGAACTCGGCGGCAAAGGCAGCGAGCTGGGGGCGCAGGCTGGTGGCGCCTTCCGGCGAAGCCAGCATCCAGTCCATGCGCTCGCGCAGCCTGCGGACATCAAGGGCGCGCAGCATCGCCTTGACCGGGCCGACCGAGGCAGCCGACATCGAGAAGCCGCGATAGCCGAGGCCGATCAGAGCCATGGTCTCGAGCGGCTTGCCACCCATCTCGCCGCAGACGGTGACCGGGCAGCCCGTCTCCGACGCCGCCTCGACGATCCGGCGCAGCGCCCTCAGCGCGCCGACGCCGAGCGGATCGAAGCGGTCGGCGACCCGCTTGTTCTCGCGATCGGCCGCGAACAGGAACTGCATGAGATCGTTGGTGCCGATCGAGAGGAAATCCGCCTCGCGCGCGATCTCGCTGAGCTCGAAGAGCAGGGAGGGCACCTCGACCATCACGCCCACGCGCAGGTCCCGCGGCGGCGCGACGCCCTGTTTCTCGAGCATGGCCTGCTCGCGGCGAATGATCATGCGGGCGCGACGATACTCGTCCGTGGTCGCAACCATCGGCAGCATGATCTTGAGGTCGCGGTTGGCCCCGGCCCGCAGCATCGCACGCAGCTGCGCGCGCAGAAGCCGCGGCTTGTCGAGGCCGATGCGAATGGCGCGCCAGCCGAGCGCCGGGTTCTCCTCCTCGACGCGCTCCATATAAGGCAACACCTTGTCACCCCCGATATCGAGCGTGCGGAAGGTCACAGGGCGTTCGCCGGCGGTGTCGAGCACCGCCGCGTAGAGGGCCTGCTGCTCGGCGGTCGTCGGCATGTGCTGCGCCACCATGAACTGCAGCTCGGTTCGGAAGAGGCCGATGCCGGCCGCCGCGGTCGCCGCGATGTTGGGCATGTCGACGATCAGCCCGGCATTGATCTGCAGGGTAATCTCGACGCCGTCCCTCGTCGCCGCCGGTAGCTCCTTGAGTTTCTCGTACTGCTTCTGCTTGCGGGCACGTAGCCGCGCCTTGTCCTTGTAGGCGTTCTCGACGTCGGGTTGCGGGCGAATCTGCACCTCGCCCGCCTGGCCATCGACGATGATGGCGTCACCGGCCTGGACGAGAGCCGTCGCGTTCGCGACTTCGCCGACGGCGGGAATGCCGAGGGCGCGCGCGACGATGGCGATATGGCTGGTCGGGCCACCCTCCTCCAGGACGAGGCCGCGCAGATGCGCGCGCTCGTAGTCGAGCAGGGCCGCAGGCCCCATCGAACGGGCGACGAGAATCGCGTTCTCGGGCAGGTTCTCGTGGGCAACGCCATTGGCCTTGCCGAGAAGGGTGCGCAGCAAGCGATTTGCGAGATCGTCGAGGTCGTGCAGCCGCTCCCGCAGATAGGGATCGGTCTGGCGCAGCATCTTGGCGCGCGTGTCGGACTGGACGCGCTCGACAGCCGCCTCGGCGGTCAGGCCGGTCAGCACCACCTCGCGCATCCGGCGCAGCCAGCCCTGGTCATGCGCGAACATGCGGAAGGTCTCGAGCACGTCACGGTGCTCGCCGGTGTGAGCCACGTCGCCGCGCTCGATCAGCTCGTCGATCGAGGCGCGCATCTCGTTGATCGCCGCCTCCAGGCGGCTGACCTCGGCTGCCGGGTTCTCGGCAATCAGGTTGCTGATCGCGACCCGGGGTTCGTGCAGCACGGCGTGGCCGAGGCCGACACCATCCGCGAGCACGACGCCGATGCCGTGGATCGGGCGGTCGAGACCGATGGACGCCCCGGGCGCGGCAAGTGACTTCAGCCCGCCGGCGGCAATCATCTCCGCCATCAGCATGGCGGTGGTCTGCAGCGTCTCGATCTCCTCCTCGGAGTAGATGCGGGAGGCCCGATTCTGGATGACGAGCACGCCCATCACGGCGCCGCCACGCAGGATCGGCACGCCGAGGAAGGAGCGGTAGACCTCTTCGCCCGTCTCCGGCCTGTAGGAGAAGGAGGGGTGCGCCTGCGCGTCCGAAAGCGCCAGCGGCTCGGCCTCGCTCGCGATCAGACCGACGAGGCCCTCGCCAGCGCGCATGGTGGTGAGGTGCACCGCCTCGCGGTTGAGGCCTTCGGTGGCATAAAGCTCGAGCGAGCCGTCCTCGCGCAGGACGTAGACGGAGCAGACTTCCGCGACGAGATTGCCGGCGATCAGGACGACGAGACGATCAAGCCGCTCCTGCGGGCTGACCGGCGCAGCCATGACCTCACGGAGACGGCGCAGCAGAACGCCCGGTCCTCCGAGAGCGCCTCGCATCAATCTCAGCCCTCCGCCCGCCTCCTCAGCCATCGACGATACGATGCCTGTCCAGACCTGAGTCGCCCGCCCCGGTCATCCTGCCTTCTAGCGACCAAAGACCTTATTCGGCAAGGGCTGCGAGCAGGTCCCGAAACATCCCCCCAAGATTTCGACGATTTTGTTGCAATTGGAACA
>NZ_JBIWYK010000267.1:0-4312 GCF_044752385.1 Allobosea sp. CER48
TGGCCGCCGTCGCAAGCGCCGCGCGCGCGGCCGTCACCGCCGTCAGTGCCACGGAGAGCGGCACGCCGCTCGCCTTCGTCGGTCCCGACGGCGAGGCCCTGGCAGGGCTGTTCGACGACCTCGCCGCGGCGAAGGATGTCATGCCGCCCGGCGGCAGGCCGCAGGACTTCGTTGCGATCCTAGACGGTTTGCTGGCCGAACGGGCGGTGAAGCGGGCTGCCCCGGGCCACCCGCGCGTCGCGATCTGGGGCCTGCTAGAAGCGCGCCTGCTCGAAGCCGACCATGTCGTGCTCGGGGGGCTGAACGAGACGGTCTGGCCGCCGCAGACCACGACCGATTCCTTCATCAACCGGCCGATGCGCGCCGAGCTCGGCCTGTCGCCGCCGGAGCGCCGCATCGGCCAGACAGCGCATGATTTCGTGCAGGCGCTGATGGCGCGCCAGGTCACGCTGACGCGGCCGCGCAAGGTCGGCGAGGCCGAAACCATCGCCTCGCGCTTCTGGCAGCGCCTGCAGGCGGTGACGCCGAGGGAGGTGTGGAGCAGGGCGCGGGCCGATGGCGAGCGCCTGCGCGGGCTTGCCGCCCTGCTGAGCGCTCCTGCTGCCGCCAGGCCGATCGGGCGGCCGGCGCCGCGGCCCGCGCGCGCATTGCAGCCGCTCGCATTGAGCGTCACCGAGGTCGAGACGCTCTATCGCGATCCCTACCAGATCCATGCCCGCAAGATCCTGAAGCTCGATGCGCTCGACGGCCTGATCGAGGACCCGACCGCGCAGGACCGCGGCCGGCTGCTGCACAACATCGTCGAGAGCTTCACCACAACCTATCCGGAGCAACTGCCGGCCGACGCGCTCGGGCAGCTGATCGCCCACGGCGACAGGCTGTTCCGGGATTTCGACGACGTGCCGGAGGTGCGCGCCTTCTGGTGGCCGCGCTTCCTGCTGACGGCCGGGCACTACATCTGCTGGGAGGAGCGTCGGCGGCCGCTGATCGCCCGCATCGGCGTCGAACTATTCACCGGCGCCAGTTTCACTCTGGCCGACGGCAGCGAGTTCCGTCTGAGCGGACGGGCCGACCGCATCGAGCTGACACGCGGACCGGCCTTGCGGATCGTCGATTTCAAGACCGGCGCACCGCCGAGCAAGGCGCAGGTCGAGAAGGGCTTTGCGCCGCAACTAACCCTGGAAGCGGAGCTTGCGGCGCGGTCCGGCTTCAAGGGGCTCACCGGCCCGACGCCGGTCGAGGCGCTGCTGTACATGAAGCTGCATCACGACCCGAAGGGTTGGGCCAAGGACAAGCCGCTCGATTTCGACGGCGAACCGCTCGTCGATGTCGCTGCGCGCCATCTCGACAACCTGCTCAAGCATCTCGACGCGCTGCGATCCGGCCGCGAGGCGTTCGTCTCGCGTCGCGCGCCCGACTATATCCGCTACGCCAGCCCCTATGACCACCTCGCCCGGGTGAAGGAGTGGTCGGCTGCGCCCGGTGCCGACGAGGGAGGCGACGCGTGAAGCCGGGCTGGATCGTCCCGCCGCTGACAAATCAGCGCCAGGCGCTGGCTGCCGATCCCGGACTCTCGGCCTGGGTCTCGGCCAATGCCGGCTCCGGCAAGACCCATGTGCTGGTCAACCGCGTGCTCAGGCTGCTGCTCGACGGCGTGCAGCCGAGCCGGATGCTCTGCATCACCTATACCAAGGCGGCGGCCGCCAACATGGCGAACCGCATCTTCAAGGCGCTGGGGGCCTGGGCGACGCTGGACGAGGCGGCGCTCGCCAGGACCCTGGCCGACCTGACCGGGCAGGCGCCGACATTGGCCGAAAGGGCCAAGGCGCGGCGCCTCTTCGCCGAGGCGCTGGAGACGCCCGGCGGCCTGCGCATCGAGACGATCCACGCCTTCTGCACCCGCGTGCTGCAGGCGGCGCCGTTCGAGGCCAATGTGCCGCCGCGCTTCGAGGTGGCCGATGATCTCGCACAGGCCGAGATGCTGCGCGAGGCCCGCCGCGAATTGCTGGCGCTGGTCGCCGCGAACGCGACCGGTGCGGAAGCGCGCGCGCTCGATCTGCTGGCGCAGCTCGCGGCACAGGATTCCTTCGAGACCATGGTGCAGGAAGCGCTGCGCCAGCGCGCCCTGTTCAGCGACGAGAACGGCCGTGCCCGCGATCCGCGGGAGATGCTGGCCGGCATCGCCGCCTTTCTCGGCATCGCCGCCGATCTCGACGCCGACACGGTGAGGCGGCGGTTCCGCGCCGATTTCGCCGCCCTGCCGGGTCTTCAGGCGCTGGTCGAGGCCTTGCACGCCGGCAGCGCGACCCGCCAGAACTTCGCCGCTTCCCTGCGCACGCTGCTCGCCGGGCAGGACGATGGCGACCCCGTCGCCTTCTGCCGCCGCGGCTTCATCACCGAAGCCGGCACGATCAACGCCAATATCCGCGGCAAGGGCAAATCGGAATTCGACGGCGCCTTGCTGGCGACGCTGGAAGCGCTTGCCGCCTGCCTGCTTGCGGCGTCCGACGCGCTCAACGCGATCTCCATCCGCGACCGGAGCGCCGCGCTCGCCCTTCTGGTCACGCGCATGCTCGCCTCCTACCAGCGCCAGAAGAGCCTGCGCTCGCTCCTCGACTATGACGACCTGATCGCGCGAACGCGCTCGCTGCTGGAGCGGGTCGAGGCTGCCTGGGTGCTCTACAAGCTCGATGCCGGCATCGATCACATCCTGCTCGACGAGGCGCAGGACACCGGCGAGGCGCAATGGGCGATCCTGCGCAAGCTCGCCGAGGAGTTCACCGGCGGCGGCGATCTCCGGCCGAAGCCCCGGACCATCTTCGTCGTCGGCGACGAGAAGCAGTCGATCTATGGTTTCCAGGGGGCGGCGCCGGCCGCCTTCGGAGAGGAGCGGCGCGCGCTCGGCCAACGGATCGCGGAAGCGCAGCTCGCCTTCGAGGCGATCAGCCTCAACACCTCCTTCCGCTCGGCACCGGATATCATGAAGGCCGTGGACGCGGTCTTCGCCCTGCCCGAGCATGCGCGCGGCCTCGTCTTCGACGGCGCGGCACGGCCGGAGACACACGATACCGTGCGCCGGAGTGCCCCCGGTACGGTCGATATCTGGCCACTGGCCGCCAACGACACGGGCGAGCCGCCGGACGCCTGGACCACGCCGGTCGATGCTCCCGAGCGGCGCAGCGGGACGGTGAAACTCGCCGAGCGCATCGCGCGAACCCTGCAGCGTTGGCACCGCGACCGCCGCGACGATCGCGGCAATGCCTTCGCTGCCGGCGACGTGATGATCCTGCTGCGCCAGCGTGGCGCGCTGTTCGAGGCGATCGTCAAGGCGCTTAAGGATGCTGGCGTGCCTGTCACCGGCCGCGATCGCCTGACGCTGGCCGAGCATCCGGCCGTGGAGGACCTTGTCGTGCTCGGCCAGGCCTTGTTGCTGCCGGACGACGACCTGACGCTGGCGACGGCGCTGAAGACGCCGCTGATCGACCTGAACGACGACGACCTGCTGCGCCTTGCGCCCGGCCGGCCCGGTTCCCTGCGCGCCGCCTTGCGGGAGGCCGCCGCGGGCGAGCCACGCTATGCCGCCGCGGAGGCGAAGCTCACCGCCTGGGCGCGCGAGGCAGGCCGGCACGGGCCATTCCGCTTCTTCGCCGGACTGCTTGGTCCCGGCGGCGGTCGCAACCTCGCCCTGGCCCGGCTCGGCGCCGAAGCCGGCGATGCGCTCGACGCGTTCCTCAACGCCGCGCTCGATCATGAGCGGCGCCATGGTCCGTCGCTGGCAGGCTTCCTCCAGCATGTCACAAGCAGCGCCGCCGATGTGAAGCGCGACCTCTCGGCCAGCGCCGGCGAGGTCCGCGTCATGACGGTCCATGGCTCGAAGGGGCTAGAGGCCAGGGTCGTCATCCTCGCCGATCTCGGAGTCGAGCCGGGCGCCAAGCGCCTGCCCAAGATCCTCGCGGTGCCGGCGCCGCGCGCCGGCCTGGTGCCGATCTGGCCGCCGGCCAGCGCCGAGGACACGCAGGCGACCGCTGCGGCCAAGGCGATCGTCGTCGCGCAGATGGTCGAGGAGCATCACCGCCTGCTCTATGTCGCGATGACCCGCGCCGAGGATCGCCTGATCGTCTGTGGCGCCCAGGCCAAGGGCGAACCGCCCCCCGGAAGCTGGTACGCGATGATCGCGGAGGGGCTGGCGCAGTCCCCGTCCGGGCTCGATACGATTGGCGAGGGTGACGAGGCGATCCTGCGCTTTTCGGTCACGCCTCCGGTTCCATCGGAGGCGGAAGGGGGAGGCCGGAGGGCCGAGCCGGCCCCGTCG
>NZ_JBIWYK010000268.1:0-4299 GCF_044752385.1 Allobosea sp. CER48
GCCATTGGCCCATGAGCCGCCATAGATGAAGAAGACCACGGGCTGGTCGTGCGCCGGAACGAGGATGCCCAGCTCGAGGTCGAGCGCGAGAAGCTCGCCGCCGTCATCGAGAAGAACGTGCTGACGCCCTATGTTCGCGCCCGCGGCCTGGGCGGGATCGACCGCGAGCGCTGGGCGCAGGCCCTCGACCAACTCGCGCTGGCGGGAAACTTCCGCGACAGGGCGCGCGCGGGCGATGCGTTTACCGACGCATTCCTGCCTCCTGCTGACGAACGCATGTTCTGAGCGCATGCTGACGTAGGGAGAGCCTCCGATCGGATAGGATGACAGCGGCGGGCCCTCTGCCTATCGTGCCGCGCCTTCCGGGGCATATCCGCGTTTCGCTCTGATGCGGGCAGGCTCCGGCTCCCTGTTCTATCGCATGTCCTTCGCGCGAACCGGCGTCCACTTCGCGCGAGAATGCTCTCGCGGACCTTGCCCATCTTGAGATTGCCCGATCTGACCGACCATGCCGTGCTGCGTGAGGCTTTCCGCTGGAGCATTCCGGATCGCTACAATATCGCCGTCGACGTCTGTGATCGCTGGGCTGCAAGCGCGCCCGATCGGCCCGCCATCATCGAGGTTTCCCAGGATTGGCAGGTGACGCCGGTCAGCTTTGGCTGGTTCCGCGAGCACTCCAACCGTCTGGCCAATGCGCTGCGGGCCCGCGGCGTCCGTCGCGGAGACCGTGTCGCCATCCTGCTGCCGCAGGGGCGGGCGGTGCTGACGGCTCATCTCGCGGCCTACAAGCTCGGCGCCATCGCGGTGCCGCTGGCGGCTCTGTTCGGCGTCGATGCGCTCGCCTACCGGCTGGAGGATTCCGCCGCCAAGGCCGTGGTGACCAACGAGGCCGGTCTCGGCAAGCTCCGCCAGATCACGCAGCCCCTGCCGGAGCTGGAGGTGCTGGTCTCGACCGACGGTCCGGATCGCGGCGCCGAGGGCTGGGACGATATCCTCGCCGAAGGCGGCCCGGACTTCACGCCCGTCGACACCGCGCCGGACGATCCGGCACTTATGATCTACACGTCCGGGACGACCGGCAATCCGAAGGGCGCGCTGCATGGCCACCGTGTCCTGCCCGGCCATCTGCCGGGCGTCCAGATGCCGCACGAATTCATGCCGCGGCCCGGCGACCTCGCCTGGACGCCGGCGGACTGGGCCTGGGCCGGCGGGCTGCTCAACATGCTGCTCCCCGCGCTGCATTTCGGCGTCGCGGTCGTCGCCCGCCCGGTGACCCGCTTCGAGCCCGAGGAGGCCTACCGGCTGATCCAGGATCTCGGCATCCGCAACGCCTTCGTGCCGCCGACGGCGCTGAGGATGCTGCGCGGCGCAGGCAATCCACGAGGGCGTTGGCAGCTCAACCTGCGCACGGTGGCGGCGGCGGGCGAGGCGCTCGGCGCGGAGACGCTGGCCTGGGGCCGCGAGGCACTGGGGCTCACGATCAACGAGGCCTATGGCCAGACCGAGTGCAACCTCGTGCTCGCCTCCAGCGCCGCCATCGGCGTCAGCCGGCCCGGTGCGATCGGCAAGGCGGTGCCGGGCCACGACGTCGCGATCATCCGGCCGGACGGCTCGGTCTGCGCCGCCGGAGAGGAGGGCCAGATCGCCGTGCGCCGGCCCGACCCCGTGATGTTCCTTGAATACTGGCGCAATCCGGCGGCGACCGCGGCGAAGTTCGTCGGCGAATGGATGATCACCGGCGACGAGGGCGTGCAGGACGAAGAGGGCTATGTCCGCTTCATCGGGCGCGACGACGACGTGATCACGTCGTCCGGCTACCGCATCGGGCCCGGCGAGATCGAGGATTGCCTGCTGAAGCATCCCGCCGTTTCGCTCGCGGCGGTCGTCGGCAAGCCCGATGCGCTGCGTACCGAGATCGTCAAGGCCTTCATTGTCCTGAAGCCGGGCGAGACCGGCTCGCCGTCGCTCGTTTCCGAGCTGCAGAGCTTCGTGCGGGCGCGGCTCTCGGCGCATGAATATCCACGCGAGATCGCCTTCCGCGGCGAGCTGCCGCTGACCACGACCGGCAAGATCATCCGCCGCGTGCTGCGGGCCGAGGCCTGAGCGGCAGCGGGTTCAGGAGGCGAGGGGCGGGCTCTCCCGCTGCCCCTGCGCCGCCTGCTGGCCGAGGAAGGCCGACCAGAGGCGTTGGACGGTCTCCTCCTCGATGTCCTTGACGATCAGGACGAGGCGCGAGCGCCGATCGGCATCCGGCCAGGCGTCGAGCTCGACCGGCGGGTGAAGGATCTGCTGGACGGCATGGACGAGCAGCGGCCGGCCGGGCTGCTCCGCGACGTCGACGAGGCCCTTCAGTCGCAGCAGCCGTGGGCCATGGATCGAGCGCAGCAGGGTCCAGAACAGCTCGAAGGTGGCGCGCGCGACCGGTCTGTTTGCCGTCAGCGCGAAGGCGCGGATGGCCTCGTCATGGCGGTTGACGTCGTGCGGCTCCTGCCCGTGGTGGTGCCCATGGGAGTGGTCATGCCCGTGGCCGTGATGATGGTGATGGCCGTGGCCGGGAGCCTCGGTTTCGGCGAGCCAGCGGCGTAGCGCGGCCGGGCGCTGCGCGAGATCGTAGAGGCCCGCGCCGACAAGCTCGCCTGCCGCGACATCCGGGAAAAGGATCTCGGCGCCCGGATTCAGTGCGTCGAGGCGCGCGCGCAGGAGCTCGGCCTCGGCCGGCTGCGCGATTTCGGTCTTGGTCAGCACCAGCCGGTCGGCGGCAACGACCTGCCGACGCGCTTCCTCATGCATGTCGAGCGTCGTCATGCCGTTCACGGCATCGACCAGCGTCACCACCCCGTCCAGGCGGAAGCGCATCGCCAGATAAGGGTGATTGACCAGGACATTGAGGATGGGAGCGGGGTCCGCGAGCCCGGTCGTCTCGATGACGACACGCGAGAATGCACCGATGCGGCCATTGTCGCGCCGGCGCAGCAGGTCCTCCAGCGTGACGATGAGATCGTCGCGGATCGTGCAGCACAGGCAGCCGGATTCGAGGAGGATCATGTTTTCCTCGACACCCTCGACCAGCAGGTGATCGAGGCCGACCTCGCCGAACTCGTTGACGAGCACCACCGTGTCCGCCAGCGCCGGGTCCTTCAGCAGCCGGTTGAGCAGTGTTGTCTTGCCGGCGCCGAGGAAGCCGGTGAGCAAGCTCAGCGGTACGGGGGCGGGGTGGGCGCTGGCGCCGGTCATCATCTGTCGTCCGATGCTTCGTCTGGGAGCAGGCTGGTTCCCGGTCCCGAATGTCCGCGGTGCAGCTTTCAGGCAGGCACGGCGCTCCGCCTCGAATGTTCTATTATTACATTAATGGCCAGCGCGGCGATGACAAGGGCGCCGCCGGCATATTGCAGCGGCCCCAGCCGCTCGGCGAGGACCACGGCGGCGATGGCCACGGCGAAGACGGGCTCGGCGCAGAAGGCGAGGCCCGCCGGCCCCGGAGCGATCCGCGCGAGCGCGAGGAGCTGCAGGACGAAGCCCATGATGTAGCCGCCATAGGTGATGGCGACCGCGGCGGGGGCGAGCAGGAAGGCCTGCGGCGGCAGCAGGCCGCCCGTGACGAGCAGGATCGCCAGGGCCACCGGCAGGATGACGACGTGCGACCAGAACAGTTTCGGCAGCGTGGCGACCCGGGCGCAGCGCGCCGCTGCAAAGAACTGCGCGGTGGCGCTCAGGCTGGCGAGGAAGGCGAGCGCCAGCCCGCGCGGATCGAGCCCGTGCAGGTCAGGCCCGACGACCAGCGCGATGCCGAGGAAGGCGAGCAGCGCGACGGCGAGCCGGTCGGCCCGGAAAAGCGTCGGCGTCAGCAGCGGCTCGGCGAGGACGATGAGGATCGGGAAGGTGTAGAACACCACGGCCGCGACCGAGACGGGAACGAAGCTGACCGAGGAGAGATAGGCAATGCCGACGAGCGCGGTGGCGATGCCGAACAGGATGACGGGCTGCCGCTCGCCGGGAGAAAGCCGAAGCGACGCACGCCATGCGAAAGCGGCGCCGCCGACCAGGATCAGCATCAGCAGGACGCGATAGAAGACGAGCAAGGGGCCGCTCAGCCCGGCCTGGCCGGCGATCTGCGCGCTGACGATGTTGGTGCCGAAGGCCGCCGCGGAGGCGAAGGCCAGCAGCAATCCGTTCCGCGCGCTCGCCGCCCCCGCGTCCAATCAGTCCTCAGGCGTCGTTGGCGGGCTTGGCCTTCGCGCCGGCCACGGGCTTGGCGGCGGGGGGCTTCGCGGATGCCTGCGGCGGCCGTGGCCTGGGCAG
>NZ_JBIWYK010000269.1:0-4291 GCF_044752385.1 Allobosea sp. CER48
GAGAGTGCCTAGGACGAGCCCAGCTCCGCAGCGATCCCCGCGACCAGCTCGAAGGAGCGCTTGCGCTTCTCGTGGTCGAAGATCGGCGCGGTGATCATGATCTCGTCAGCACCGGTCTCCCGGATAAAGGCGCCAAGCGATCGCTTCAGCGTCTCCGGCGAACCGACGAAGGCGTAGCGGAGCATCCCCGAGACATGCGCCTTCTCGGCCGGCGACCAGTACTGCTCGATGTCGTCGATCGGCGGCTGCAACTTGCCACGCGCGCCCCTGACCATGCCGACGAAGCGCTGCTGCAGCGAGGTGGCGAGATGGCGCGCTTCCTCGTCCGTCTCCGCAGCGACGACGTTGATGCCGGGCATCGCGTAGGATGTCGCAAGCTGCTCGGAGGGCTTGAAGCGCTCGCGATACACGGCGAGCGCCTGCAGCAGCGCATCCGGCGCAAAATGGGAGGCGAAGCTGTAGGGCAGGCCGAGCTCGGCCGCGAGCTGCGCGCCAAACAGGCTCGAACCCAGGATCCAGAGAGGCACGTTCAGGCCTTCGCCCGGCACGGCGCGGATCGCCTGATTGGGGCCGGCCGGCGCGAACAGCGCCTGCAGCTCCAGCACATCCTGCGGGAAGCTGTCGGATGACATCGGGCTGCGGCGCAGCGCTCTCAGCGTCAGCTGGTCGGTGCCCGGCGCCCGGCCGAGGCCGAGATCGATACGACCGGGGAAGAGGGCCTCCAGCGTTCCGAACTGCTCGGCGATGACCAGCGGCGCGTGGTTCGGCAGCATGATGCCGCCAGCGCCGATCCGCATGGTGCTCGTCGCTGCGGCCAGCTGGCCGATCACCACCGAGGTCGCGGCGCTGGCGATGCCGACCATGTTGTGATGCTCCGCCACCCAATACCGGGTGTAGCCGAGCTTCTCGACATGGCGGGCGAGATCGATCGATTTCAGCAGGGCCTGCCGCGGTCCCTCCCCTTCGATGACGGGAACAAGATCGAGGACGGAGATCGCGACCATGGCAGCCCCTGCTGGCTGGTGCCGGACGACAGCCGGCGGGGAGGTAGCTTCACCAGATGGGAAGGCTGCAGGCCCCGATCCAGAGGCAGGCTCGCTTCGTCATGGCGCGCCTGCGCTGGCGTTCTGGCGGAACGGGTTTCGCCCTGTGGCGTTGCAGGAGTGAGAGCCAATCACGCCGAAGGAGCGACCATGACCACGACCGCCAATCCGGCCAAGGAAAGTCTGCGCCAGGAACAAAAGGCGCAGCGCAAGGCCGCGCGCGAGCATGGCAAGGATGCCGAGCTGAATCGCGCCCTGAAGGACACCTTCCCCGCCAGTGACCCCGTCGCCGCCCAGACGCCGATCAAGCCCGGCGCCAAAGATAAGCGGAAGCACTGACGCCGCCCGTAGTGCTCAGGGGCGAAACCGGCGATGCTTGCCGTACGCTGGAAGCATAGGGAGCTTTTTGCGGCTACGGGCCGCAGAAGCATTTAGTCGCGCTGGTAGAGCAGCCGCGCGCGGATCGTGCCATCGAGCGCGCGGATCTCGCGCAGGATGTCGCGGGCCTCGCTGATCGAGACCTTGTCGGCTTCGATCACCACGTAACCGACCTCGCCATCGGTGTGGTAGTTCTGTGCGGCGATGTTGACCTGGCGGTTCGCGAAGACGTCGTTGAGGCGCCGCAGCATACCCGGCACATTGCGCTGGACATGGATGAAGCGCGTTCCTACGGCGCGAGCCGGAATCTGTACCTGCGGAAAGTTCACGGCGCCGACCGTCGAGCCGACATCGGAATAATCGACCAGCTTTCGCGCAACCTCGGCGCCGATCCGCTCCTGCGCCTCCTCGGTCGAGCCCCCGATATGCGGCGTCAGGATGACGTTCGAGAGCCCCTGCAAGGGCGAGACGAAACGATCGGCATTGGAGGCCGGCTCTACCGGGAAGACGTCGACCGCCGCGCCCGCGAGATGACCACTCTTCAGCGCCGCCGCGACCGCGTCGAGATCGACAACCGTGCCGCGCGAGTTGTTGATGAGATAGGCCCCCTGCTTCATCTTGGCGACTTGCGCAGCGCCGATCATGCCAGCGGTCTGCGGCGTCTCAGGCACGTGCAGCGAGACGATGTCGGCAGCACCGAGCAACGCGTTCAGGCTCTTGGTCGGTTCGGTATTGCCGTGACGCAGACGGTCGGTGTGATCGTAATAGATCACCCGCATGCCCATCGCCTCGGCCAGCGTCGAGAGCTGGCTGCCGATATTGCCATAACCGACGATACCGAGCGTCTTGCCGCGCACTTCGAAGGAGCCGTTGGCCGACTTGTCCCAGCCGCCCTCATGCGCAGAGCGCGAGCGATCCGGAATGCGGCGGAGCAGCATCACGATCTCGCCGATGGTGAGCTCCGCAACGCTGCGGGTGTTGGAGAACGGTGCGTTGAAGACCGGGACACCCTGCTGGCGCGCCGCCTCGAGATCGACCTGGTTGGTGCCGACCGAGAAGCAGCCGACGGCGAAGAGGCGGTCAGCCGCCGCAAAGATCTCCGGGGTGAGCTGCGTGCGCGAGCGGATGCCGAGCACATGCACGCCCTGGATCGCCTTGAGCAATGCCTCGCGGTCGAGCGCCTTGGGCAGCCGCTCCAGATTATTGTAGCCGGCCTGCTGCAGCAGCTCGACGGCGGAATCGTTGATACCTTCCAGCAGCAGGACCTTGATGCGGTCCTTCGGAAGGGAAAGGCGTTCGCTGGGGCTGGTCATGATGCCTGCGCTCGTGAAGGAGCGGTTGCTATAGTCCTCGCCGCGCCGGAGGCCAACGCCCTAGACGCAACGCCGACGCGCAAAACGCCTCGCCGGATGCAAAAACGTCATGCCTTCTCGACGACGAGCGTTGCCCCCTCCACCCGCACGACCTTGATCTCGGTCCCTGCAAGCAGTTCCGGCCCGATGACGCGCCAGGAGGAATCGCCGACGCGGATGCGCCCCTCGCCGCCCGTCATCGTCGCCTCCAGCCGGAAGACCTTGCCGATGAGCTGGCGACCGCGGTCATTGAGGCCGGTCGCAGCATCCGGCTCCTCGCCCCGGCGCCGGGTCAGCAGACGCCCGGCCAGGACGCAAATGACGGCAAGGACTGCGAAAACCAGCATCGCCGCCTGCCAGCCCATCCCGGTGATGCCCACGACCGCACCGGTGACGAGCGCGGCCAGGCCGAGCCAGATGAGGAAGACGCCGGGGGCCATCATCTCGCCGCCGATCAGCAGCAAGCCGAGGATCGCCCAGAGCCAGCCGCCATGTGTCATCAACCAGTCCGGCATGATTGCCTCAAAGGCCCGTCCGGCCCGAGGCCGGCACTGAACCAGAGCCACGGCGCTCCGCCACCGCCTCCTCGCCGAAAACGGCCTTGGTGAGCTGGGCGATGCCGCCGACGGTGCCGGCAAGGGCGGCGGCCTCGATCGGCACGATCACCACCTTGCTGTTGTTCCCGCTGGCGATCGCCTTCAGCGCATCGGTGTAGCGCTCGGCGATCAGGAAGTTGGCGGCCTGGATGTCGCCGCGGCTGATGGCCTCCGACACCATGGCGGTCGCCGCCGCTTCGGCCTGCGCCAGCCTCTCGCGGGCCTCGGCATCGCGAAGCGCCGCTTCCTTGCGGCCTTCGGCGGCAAGGATCTGCGACTGCTTCTGCCCTTCGGCCTTGAGGATCTCGGCCTGCCTCAGGCCCTCCGCTTCCAGCACCGCAGCGCGCTTCTCGCGCTCGGCCTTCATCTGCCGGTTCATCGCGCCAGCAATGTCGGCCGGCGGCAGGATGTCGCGGATCTCGATGCGCGTCACCTTGACGCCCCAGGGCGAGGCGGCGGCGTCCATCACGCGCAGCAGCCGCTCGTTGATCTCGTCGCGATGAGAAAGCAGTTGGTCGAGATCCATCGAGCCGACGACCGTGCGGATATTGGTCATGGTCAGGACCATCAGCGCATCGTTGAGCGAGGCAACCTCGTAACAGGCCTTGGCCGCGTCGAGCACCTGGAAGAAGGCGGCAGCATCGATGCGCACGCCGGCATTGTCCTTGGTGATCGCCTCCTGCGAGGGAATGTCGAGCACCTGCTCCATGACATTCACCTTGTGCCCGATGCGGTCGATATAGGGCACGATCAGGCCCAGGCCGGCGCTCAGCGTGCGCGAATAGCGGCCGAAGCGCTCGACCGTGTAGTTGTAGCCCTGAGGAACGGTGCGGACGCCGCGTGCGATCGTCAGGACGACCAGCGCCACGACGACGATGACCGCGATATTGTAGCCCGACAGATCCATCCCACCCCCTCGCGG
>NZ_JBIWYK010000270.1:0-4289 GCF_044752385.1 Allobosea sp. CER48
TCGCCGGCCGGACCTCGCTCGCATCGATCCAGCCTTCCGACCTCGATTCCGCGCTGGCGGGCCTGCTTCCCTGGGAGATGAAGCGCCGGCTCGATCAGGACGCGCCGACCCATTTCACCGCGCCGACCGGCTCTTCGCTTGCCGTCGACTATGCCGCCGAGGCCGGGCCTACCATTTCGGTACGCGTGCAGGAACTCTACGGTCTCGCGACGCATCCGGCGCTCGCAGGCGGCCGCGTGCCGCTGGTGCTGGAGCTGCTGTCGCCGGCGCATCGGCCGATCCAGGTCACGCGCGATCTGCCCGGCTTCTGGCGCGGCTCATGGGCAGCGGTGAAATCCGAGATGAAGGGCCGCTATCCCCGCCATCTCTGGCCGGACGACCCCGCCGCGGCCTTGCCTACGACGCGGGCGAAACCCCGCGGGACGTGAGGCCGGCCCGGCCGAGGCCTCAGTTCCCCATCCGGTCGCGCCATTGTCGTTCACCGGCCAGGCATGAGGCGGTATCGCCGCCCTGGACCTTGTGCAGGGTGGCATCGGCCGGCGCCTCGGCGATCTCGCGTAGCAGCTTGGTCTTCGTCGCTTCGACGAACTGGCTCTTCTCCCGGATCGGAATGACGAAGGCGCCTATGCCGGTGATGACGCAATCGCTGTAGTAGGCGTCGAGATTGTCGATGTCGAAATAGCCGGCCTGCTTCAGCATCACCGGGAGGCCATTGATGGCGATGCCCTTGGCGCCCGCCTCGTCGCGCGCGGTCGTGACCGGGCGCCCGTCATTGTTTGCGCCGTCGCCCGAGATGTCGATCACACGGCGCATGGCGGCAACGTTGGACTGCTCGAGCAACTGCACGCCGAGATCGATCGCGCCCGAGATCGAGGTGCGCCGGCCGCGCCGCGTCGGCGCCTCGCCGAGCTCCTCGGCGAAAGCGGTGGCGGCGGCCGGGCCGTCGATCACCTTCCAGGGCCTGACGACGTATTGAAAGCCGGTCCCCGCCCATTCGAAATAGGTCACGGCGATCTTGCCGATCGCTCCCTTGGCGATGGCGTCGTGCAACTGCTTCGACCGGAAGGCCTCGATGTATCCGTTGCGCTGCAGGGCGAGCTCGTCGAGATCCATCGAATAGGAGACGTCGACCGCGAGCACGAGCGCGACGTCGACCTCCTCGGGCGGGGCGCCCGCCGTCTGGGCCCGGAGCAGGGTGGGGTGCCAGAGCGCCGCCGCTGCCAGACATGAGAGACCGTACAGCCAGCGCCGCATCGCCACCTCCGTCGTTATGTCGCGAGATGGAGTGTGCGCCGGGCCGGAGCGCTCGCCAAGCTGGAAAATCCGGCTGGCCGCGCCTGTTTCGATAGCAAATGCGCGAGGAGGCGGCCTTCAGGCCGCGCGGCGGCCCTCGACGATGCCGATCGCGGCCGCCACGGCCTCCTCGACCGTCAGCGCCGAGGTATCGAGCGTCACGGCATCCTCCGCCGCCCTGAGCGGGGCGTCGTTGCGGCCGGAATCGCGGGCATCGCGTCGGCGGATATCCGCGAGAATGCCGTCGAAGGGAACAGCCTCGCCGCGCCCGAGAAGCTCCTTGTGCCGCCGCGCGGCCCGCACCTCGGGTGTCGCGGTGACGAAAAGCTTGGCAGGCGCTTCCGGGCAGATCACCGTGCCGATATCGCGTCCGTCGAGCACCGCCCCGCCCGGTTGCGCCGCGAAGCGCCGCTGCCGGGCCAGGAGCCCGGCGCGCACGGCTGGCACGGCGGCGACCACGGAGGCAGCCTCGCCGATCTCGCGGCCGCGCAGGCGATCTTCCGGGAAGGCGGTTTCGTCGAAGCTGTTCACGATGGCTTCGGCGGCGACGGTGTCGCGGATGTCGTGGCCGGCATCGAGCATCGCCCTTGCCACCATTCGGTAGAGCAGGCCGGTATCGAGGTAAGGCAGCCCGTAATGAGCCGCGAGCCGGCGCGCCAGCGTGCCCTTGCCGGAGGCGGCCGGGCCGTCGACGGCGATGACGAACGGGCCGCGCCGCGCCGCCGGGCTCATCCGATCTGGCCCCCGAGGCCGTTCATCAGCGAGACGAAGCTCGGGAAGCTGGTCGCGATCATCAGCCCGTCATCGACCACGACCGGCTGCTGCGTCGCCAGCCCCATGACGAGGAAGCTCATCGCGATGCGGTGGTCGAGATGGGTCGCGATCGGCCCGCCGCCCCGCACCGGCCCGCCGCCCGAACCCTCGACGACCAGATCGTCGCCTTCGATCCAGCAGGTGACGCCGGCCGCCTTCAGCCCGGCCTCGACCGCCGCAAGGCGGTCGGATTCCTTGACGCGCAGCTCCTGCAGGCCGCGCATCCGCGTCGTGCCGTGGGCGAACGAGGCCGCAACCGCCAGCACGGGGTACTCGTCGATCATCGCGGGCGCACGTTCCGGCGGAACCGTCACGCCGTTTAGGCTGGAGGCGCGCACGCGCAGATCCGCGACCGTCTCGCCGCCTTCATTGGCCTCGCGCTCGATCGTGATGTCGGCGCCCATCTCGCGCAGCGTCGTCAGCAGGCCCGAGCGCAGCGGATTGGTCATCACGCTCTCGATCAGGATGTCGGAGCCCGGCACGATCAGCCCCGCGACGAGCGGGAATGCGGCGGAGGAGGGATCGGCCGGCACCACGATCGGCGCCGCCCGAAGCTCCGGCTGGCCCTTCAGCACGATGCGCCGGCCGTGCTCGCCTTCCGGCGTCACGGTGATTTCGGCTCCGAAATGAGCCAGCATCTTCTCGGTGTGGTCGCGTGTCGCTTCCGCCTCGATCACTGTCGTCTCGCCGGGGGCGGCAAGCGCCGCCAGCAGCACGGCCGACTTGATCTGCGCCGAGGCGACGGGCGGGCGGTAGGCGATCGGGATCGCCTCCTTCGGCCCGCGCAGGGTGAGCGGCACGCGGCCGCCCTCCTGCTGCGAGACGACCGTGGTGCCCATCTGCTCGAGCGGGTCGAGGATGCGCCGCATCGGCCGCTTGCGCAGCGAGGCGTCGCCGTCGAATGTCGTGGTGATCGGATGCGAGCCGCAGACGCCCATCATCAGGCGCGAGCCGGTGCCCGCATTGCCGAAATCGAGCGTGTCGGTCGGCTCGCGCAGCCCGCCGACGCCGACGCCCTGCACGCGCCAGCTGCCCGGACCGTCATGGTGGACGATCGCGCCGAGCGCGCGCGCCGCGGCGGCGGTGCGCATCACGTCCTCGCCCTCGAGCAGGCCGGTCACCCTGGTCTCGCCGATCGCCAGCAGGCCGAAGATCATCGCCCGGTGCGAGATCGACTTGTCGCCGGGCACCCGGACGCGGCCCTTGAGCGGGCCGCCGGCGCGGGCGGTGACGGGAACGGGTTCGTGGTCGTGGGACACGGGCTCTGGGTCTCTGCAGCTCGGGGCAAAACGGATGCGCGCCCGGCCTAGCACGCCCGCGCGAACTGCGCCAATGGCGCGGCCGCGCTCCCGTGCGGGGAGGCTGCGAATCGGCATCGCTCTTGCGCGCAGTTGCCGCATGGCTCAAATCAACATTTGACAGCGCCGGCTGCCCCGACTAACGGACGCGCCTGCTTTTCAGATAGATGATGATTGAAGGGTCCGACGCAGTGGCGAAACCGGAACTCGGAACGAAGCGCGTTTGCCCGGTCACGGGCCGCAAGTTCTACGACCTGAACAAGGATCCCGTCGTCTCGCCCTATACGGGGCAGGCCTATCCGCGCTCGATGTTCGAGCCGCAGGCCAAGGCGCCGGCGAAGCCTGAGCCTGAGGAAGAGGACGAGACCGAGGCCGCCGACGGCGCCGTCGAACTCGTCTCGCTCGACGAGGCCGATGCCGAGGCGTCCGAGAAGGAGGCCGTCGTCACCAGCGAGGACGACATCGAGGTCGAGGACGACATCGGTGGCGAGGATGACGACACCTTCCTCGAGGAGGATGAGGAAGGCGACGACGACGTTTCCGACCTGATCGACGGGGATATCGAAGGCGACGAGGACAACTGATCCACAGCCTCGAAAAAAGATGACGACAAAGCGACATTAGGCGCTTGTGTCTTCCGCCCGAGCCGCCTATAGAGCGCTTCGTCGCCGGCAGGCGGCTCCGGGCGGACCGCCGAAACGGCGGAAACAAAGTCTGGATTTGGCGGCCGAAACCCAAGCGGCCGTCGCGAGTGGGGCCATAGCTCAGTTGGGAGAGCGCTTGAATGGCATTCAAGAGGTCGGCGGTTCGATTCCGCCTGGCTCCACCAAATCTCACCAGCGATACAATCTGGTCACTTCACCCGGTGCGACGCTGATACGTGGC
>NZ_JBIWYK010000271.1:0-4279 GCF_044752385.1 Allobosea sp. CER48
TATGAAGCGGTTCGTCCTTCTCGTCGTCGTCGCGGCCCTGGCCGGCGGTGGCTATTACGCCTACCGCTATCAGCGCGCCGGCACTCAGCAGGCGCAGGCCAGCGCGGTCACGGGGCCGCGTGGGGTGCCGGTCGAGGTCGCGTCCATCGAGCTGGCGACGGTCAGCGAGGAGGTCGAGGCGCTCGGCACGCTCGCCGCCGATGAATCCGTGATTATCGCGCCCGAAATCGCCGGCCGCGTCGTCTTCCTCGGCTTCAAGGAGGGCGAGCGTGTCAAGGCGGGGCAGGAGCTGGTCAAGCTCGATACGGCGATCCTCGATGCCGAACTCAAGCAGGCGATGGCGGATCTCGGCCTGGCGCGGGACACCACCGACCGTCTGAAGGGGCTGGTCTCGCGCGGCTCGGGCACGCAGGTCGCGCTGGACGAGTCGACGGCGCGGTTGGCCTCGACCGAGGCGCGCGTCCAGCTCGCCAAGGCCAAGCTCGCCCAATCGACCATTCTGGCGCCGTTCAACGGAGTCGTCGGCCTGCGCTCGGTCGGCGTCGGCGACTATGTCTCCGTCGGCAAGCAGTTGATCACGCTGACCAGCATCGACCCGATCAAGATCGATTTCCGCGTGCCCGAGATCTATCTCAGCCGCCTCAAGACCGGACAGCCCGTGCAGATGAAGGTCGACGCGGTGCCGGACCGGAAGTTCCAGGGCCAGATCTACGCGATCGACCCCGTGGTCGACGTGAACGGACGGGCGATCCGCCTGCGCGCCAGCATCCCCAATGCCGATCTCGCGCTGAAGCCCGGCCTGTTCGCCCGGCTCTCCATAACCGTCGACCAGCGCGAGAACGCGATCCTGGTGCCGGAGATGGCCGTGGTGCCGGATGCCGTCGGCAAGATGGTCTATGTCGTCGACAAGGGTAAGGCGAAGCGCGTCACCGTCGAACTGGGCAAGCGCCTGCCGGGCAAGGTCGAGATCGTCAGCGGGCTGAAGCCCGACATGCAGGTCATCACCGCCGGCCAGATGCGGCTGCGCGACGGCGCGATCATCGCGATCAAGGACAAGGTCGTCCAGACGAGCCAGCTCTAGGACCGACTCATGAGCCTCTTCGAACTCTTTGTCCGCCGGCCCGTTCTCTCGACGGTGCTGAGCCTTCTGGTGATGCTGATCGGCATCGTCTCCTATGGCCGCCTGACCGTCCGCGAATACCCGAATATCGACGAGCCGATCGTCTCGGTGCGTACTGATTACCGTGGCGCCTCGGCCGAGATCATCGAGACGCAGGTCACGCAGATCCTGGAAAACTCGATCGCGGGCATCGAGGGCATCGAGATCCTGTCCTCGACCAGCCGCCAGGAGCGCAGCTTCATCCAGGTCCGTTTCCGCCCGGATGTCGACCCGGACGTCGCGGCTTCCGACGTGCGCGACCGCGTCAGCCGCGTGCGCAGCCGCATGCCCGACGAAATCGACGAGCCGGTCATTGCCAAGGTCGAGGCCGACTCGCAGCCGATCCTCTACCTCTCGCTGACCAGCACGCGGCACGGGCCGCTGGAACTCACCGATTTCGCCGACCGCTTCATCTCCGACCGCGTGCAGAACGTCACCGGCGTGGCGGAGGTCCGCATCCTCGGCCAGCGCCAGTACGCGATGCGCATCTGGCTCGATCGCGCCCGCATGTCGGCCTACAATGTCAGCGTGCAGGAGGTCGAGGCCGCCGTCCGGGCGCAGAACATCGAGATCCCGTCGGGTCGCATCGAGAGCAACGATCGCGAATTCACGGTGCTCTCGCAGACCAGCATGACGACGCCGGCGGAATTCCGCGAGATCGTCGTCAAGGACGCCAACGGCTTCCCGGTCAAGGTCAAGGACATCGCCAAGGTCGAGCTTGGCGCGCGCGAGGAACGCAACGCCGCCTGGTTCCGCGGCACGCCCTCGGTCACGATCGGCATCGTCAAGCAGGCGACGGCGAATCCGCTCGACGTCTCGGCCGGTATCGAGGAAGCGCTGCCCGGCATCATCGAGGACCTGCCTCAGGGCATGTCGATCGCCAAGTCCTACGACACCTCGGTCTTCATCGATCGCTCGATCAAGGCGGTCTTCCAGACGATCCTCGAGGCGATCGTGCTGGTCGTGCTGATCATCTTCATCTTCCTGCGGTCCGCTCGCGCGACCCTGATCCCGCTGGTCACGATTCCGGTCTCGCTGATCGGCTCGTTCGCGCTGATGTATGCGTTCGGCTTCACCGTGAACACGCTGACGCTGCTCTCGATGGTGCTGGCCATCGGCCTCGTCGTCGACGACGCCATCGTCGTGCTCGAGAACGTGCATCGCCATATCGAGGACGGCATGCAGCCGACCCCGGCGGCGATCCGCGGCATCAACGAGATCGCCTTCGCCGTGATCGCGATGACGCTCACCCTTGTCGCGGTCTACGCGCCGATGGCATTCTCCACGGGCCGCACCGGCAAGCTCTTCATCGAGTTCGCGTTGACGCTGGCCGGCGCGGTGCTCGTCTCGGGCTTCGTCGCGCTGACGCTGACGCCGATGATGTGCGCCAAGCTCCTGCGCCATCACGAGAAGCACAACTGGCTCTACAATGTGCTGGAGGGAGGCTTCAACGCGCTGTCGCGTGGCTACAAGGCCTCGCTCCGCGCGGCCCTGTCGGTGCGTCCGCTCATCGTCCTGCTGGCGCTCGGCGTCGCGGGCGGGGGCTATTTCTTCTTCACGAACCTGCGTGCGGAGCTGTCGCCCGTCGAGGATCGCGGCACGATCAACGTGATCGGCGTTGCGCCCGAAGGCGCCACGATCACCTTCACGGCCGATTACGCGCGCCAGGTCGAGGAGTATTTCAGGAAGATTCCGGAGGTCGAGACCTATCTCGTCATCACCGGCTTTCCCGACGTGACGCGCGCCATCGCCATGGCCCGCCTGAAGCCGTGGGAGGAGCGGCACCGCAAGCAGCAGGATCTCGTCGCCGAGATCAACAGGGGGCTGTCGCAGATCCCGGGCATCCGTCTGTTCGCCACCAATCCGGCCTCGCTCGGCCAGGGCCAGGCAACCAGCAAGCCGGTCGAGTTCGTGCTGCGCTCCTCCGAGCCCTATACCCAGATCAAGTCCTATGTCGATCAACTGATGGCGGAAGTCGCGAACTCGCCGATCCTGACCAACGTCGAGAGCAACCTCATCCTCGACAAGCCGCAGATCAAGGTCTCGATCGACCGGCAGCGCGCCGCCGATCTCGGCGTCAATGTCGACATCATCGGCCGTACCATGGAGACACTGCTCGGTGGCCGGCAGGTCACGCGCTTCAACATGAACAGCAAACAGTACGACGTGGTGCTGCAGGTCGAGGGTGCCGAGCGCAACACGCCCCAGGCGCTGCAATCGATCTATCTGATGGGGCGCGGCGGTGCCGTGGTCCAGCTCTCCAGCCTCGTCCAGGTCGAGGAGACGGTCGCGCCGAAGGAACTGGTGCGCTTCAACCAGCTGCGCTCGGCGACGATCACCGCTATCCCCGCCCCGGGCTATTCGCTCGGCGACGCGCTCAAGGTGCTGGAGGAGGGCGCGCAGCGCGTGCTGCCGAACACGGTGCAGATCGACTATTCCGGCCAGAGCCGCGAGTTCAAGCAGTCGGGCGCGAGCATCTTCGTCGTCTTCCTGCTCGCACTCGGCTTCATCTATCTGGTGCTGGCGGCGCAGTTCGAAAGCTTCGTCGACCCCGTGGTGATCATGGTCTCGGTGCCGCTCTCGCTCACCGGCGCTCTCGCCGCGCTCTACTACACGGGCGGGACGATGAACGTGTACAGCCAGATCGGCCTGATCACGCTGGTCGGCCTGATCACCAAGCACGGCATCCTGATCCTGGAGTTCACCAACCAGCTGCGCGAGGAGGGCAAGGAGATGATCGACGCCCTCGTCGAGGCGGCAGAGCTGCGCCTGCGGCCGATCCTGATGACCACCGGCGCGATGGTGCTTGGCGCCGTACCGCTGGCCATCGCGCATGGCGCCGGCGCGGAAAGCCGTTCGCAGATCGGCTGGGTCATCGTGGGCGGCATGACCTTCGGAACGCTGCTGACGCTCTATGTGGTGCCGGTCGCCTACAGCTATCTGGCCCGGAAGGTCCACGGCTCGCGCCAGGGCGCGCATGGCGAGGTGCACGGGGCCCATCCGCATCCGGCGGAGTAGGGTTGCGCGGCATTCTCCCGTCATGGTCGGGCTTGTCCCGGCCATGCACGCTTTCGCGGGTCGAAAGGCGTCTACAGGGCGTGGACGGACGAGCGGCCGGCA
>NZ_JBIWYK010000272.1:0-4271 GCF_044752385.1 Allobosea sp. CER48
GGCTAGGGCTGGCGCCTTGGCCGAGACCGTGATTTGCGGAAGCAGAAGCTCAATTGAGGGGAACTTCGCCTCTCATTTCATTTTCATCATCTGCCCGGAATGATCAGCTGCACCCGGTCGTCGATCCGCAGGTGTTGCACTTCAGGCAGGTGCCGTTGCGGACCAGGGTGAAGTTGCCGCATTCGCCGCAGCTGTCGCCGACATAGCCCTTCATGATCGCCTCCGCCCGGCGCTCGGACTGGCTTGGCTGTGTCGCCGGTGCGGAGAAGCCGAGCTTGGCCATCTCCGCCTCGCCATAGGCCTCCGGCTCTTCCTTCAACGCCGTCGCGCCGGCAGTGGCGAGAGCCGTCACGGTTGAGGCCGACCTTGCGACCGCATCATTGGCCGCACCGCCGCCCTGGATGGCGAGCAGGTTGATCGGCTTGCCACGGCGGAAGCCGGTCGAGGCGAGGGGGGTCGTCACGATCGGAGCCGCATCCGGCGCCTTGTCCTGGCCGACGCCGCCGCCGATCACGTCATGGCCGATCTCGCTGGGATCGACATGGGCGAGGTCGTTGCGGCCGAGATAGGAGATCGCGAGCTCGCGGAAGACATAATCGAGGATCGAGGTCGCGTTCTTGATCGACTGGTTGCCGGCAACGAAACCCGAGGGCTCGAAGCGGGTGAAGGTGAAGGCCTCGACATACTCCTCCAGCGGCACGCCGTATTGCAGGCCGAGCGAGACCGCGATGGCGAAGTTGTTCATCATCGCCCGGAAGGCCGCGCCCTCCTTGTGCATGTCGATGAAGATCTCGCCGAGGCGCCCGTCCGAGTACTCGCCGGTGTGGACATAGACCTTGTGGCCGCCGACCGTGGCCTTCTGGATGTAGCCCGTGCGGCGATCCGGCATCTTCTCGCGCTCGCGCTTGCGCTCGATGCGCTCGACGATGCGCTCCACGATCTTCTCCGAGATCTGGGTGGCCCGTGCCGCCATCGGCTGGGCGACCAGCGTCTCGACTGCGTCGTCCGCCTCGTCGTCGTCGTCCGAGATCAGGGCCGAGTTCAGCGGCTGCGAGAGCTTGGAGCCGTCGCGGTAGAGCGCGTTCGCCTTCAGCGCCAGCTTCCACGAGAGCATATAGGCGCTCTTGCAGTCCTCGACGGTCGCTTCGTTCGGCATGTTGATGGTCTTGGAGATCGCGCCAGAGATGAAGGGCTGCGCCGCCGCCATCATGCGGATGTGGCTCTCGACCGAGAGATAGCGCTTGCCGATGCGGCCGCAGGGGTTGGCGCAGTCGAAGACGTTGTAGTGCTCTGTCTTCAGGTGCGGGGCGCCTTCCAGGGTCATCGCGCCGCAGACATGGACGTTGGCGGCCTCGATCTCGGCCTTGGTGAAGCCGAGGAAGGGCAGGAGCTCGAACGACATGTCGTTGAGCTTCTCGGCCGGAACCTTCAGCGTGCCGGTCAGGAAGTCCTCGCCCAGCGTCCACTTGTTGAAGACGAACTTGATGTCGAAGGCGCTCTTCAGCCCCTTCTCGACCGCCTCGATCTTCTCGTCGGTGAAGCCCTTGGCGCGCAGCGTCGAGGGGTTGATGCCCGGCGCCTGCTTCATCGAGCCGTGGCCGACCGCATAGGCCTCGATCTCGGCGATATCGGCCTCGCGGTAGCCCAGCGCGCGGAGCGCGTCCGGCACGGCGCGGTTGATGATCTTGAAGTAGCCGCCGCCGGCGAGCTTCTTGAACTTCACCAGCGCGAAATCGGGCTCGATGCCGGTGGTGTCGCAATCCATGACGAGGCCGATCGTGCCGGTCGGCGCGATCACGGTCGCCTGGGCGTTGCGGTAGCCGTAACGCTTGCCCTGCTCCAGCGCCTCGTCCCAGACGATGCGCGAACGCTCCGCCATGGTGACGGCCGAGCCGCCCATGCGGGCCAGCGTGGCGTGGTCGAGCGGCACCGGGGTGACGCTCAGGCCTTCATAACCATCCGCCAGGCCATGGGCCGCGGTGCGATGGTTGCGGATGACGCGCAGCATGTGGCTGGCGTTCTTCTTGTAGCCCGGGAAGGGGCTGAGCTCGCCGGCCATTTCGGCCGAGGTCGCATAGGCGACGCCGGTCATGATCGCGGTGAGCGCGCCGGCGAGAGCGCGGCCCTCGTCGGAGTCGTAGCCGAGGCCCATCGACATCAGCAGGCCGCCGATATTGGCGTAGCCGAGGCCGAGGGTGCGGTACTCGTAGGAGAGTTCGGCGATCTCGCGGCTCGGGAACTGCGCCATCGTCACCGAGATCTCGAGCACGACCGTCCAGAGCCGGCAGAGATGCTCATAGGCGGCGACGTCGAAGGACTTGGTTTCGGTGTCGTAGAACTGCAGCAGGTTGGCCGAGGCCAGGTTGCAGGCGGTGTCGTCGAGGAACATGTACTCGGAGCACGGGTTGGACGCCCGGATCCGGCCGGAGGCCGGGCAGGTGTGCCAGTCGTTCATCGTCGAGTTGAAGTGCAGGCCGGGATCGGCCGAGGCCCAGGCGGCGTAGCCGATCTTCTCCCAGAGGTCGCGCGCCTTCAGCGTCTTGAGGACCTTGCCGGTGGTGCGGCCGGTCAGGTTCCAGTCGCTATCCGTCTCCACCGCGCGCAGGAAATCGTCGGTCAGCGAGACCGAGTTGTTCGAGTTCTGGCCGGAAACGGTGAGATAGGCGTCGGAATCCCAGTCCGTGTCATAGGTGTCGAAGGAGATGTCCTTGTAGCCCTGCTTGGCGAACTGGATGACGCGCTTGATGTAGTTGTCCGGCACCAGCGCCTTGCGGGCGAGCTTGATCTCGCGCTTCAGGGCCGGGTTCTTCTCCGGGTCGAAGCAGGCGTCGCCCTCGGCCTCGCAGTTCACGCAGGCCTTGAGCACGGCCTTCATGTGCTTCTTGACGGTCTTGGAGCCGGTGACGAGGGCGGCGACCTTCTGCTCTTCCTTCACCTTCCAGTCGATATAGGCCTCGATATCCGGGTGGTCGGCATCGACCACGACCATCTTCGCGGCGCGGCGGGTGGTGCCGCCCGACTTGATGGCGCCGGCGGCACGATCGCCGATCTTGAGGAAGGACATCAGGCCCGAGGACTTGCCGCCGCCGGCGAGCTTTTCGCCTTCGCCGCGCAGCATCGAGAAGTTCGAGCCGGTGCCGGAGCCATACTTGAACAGGCGGGCCTCACGGACCCAGAGGTCCATGATGCCGCCCTCGTTGACGAGGTCGTCCTGCACACCCTGGATGAAGCAGGCATGCGGCTGCGGATGCTCGTAGCTCGACTTCGACTTCACCAGCTTGCCGGTCTTGAAGTCGACGTAGAAATGGCCCTGGCTGGGGCCGTCGATGCCATAGGCCCAGTGCAGGCCGGTGTTGAACCATTGCGGCGAATTCGGCGCGACGCGCTGGGTGGCGAGCATGAAGCGCAGCTCGTCATGGAAGGCGGCGGCATCCTCCTCGGAGGAGAAATAGCCGCCCTTCCAGCCCCAATAGGTCCAGCAGCCGGCGAGGCGATCGAAAACCTGCTTGGAAGAGATCTCGGAGCCGTAGCGCTCGCCTTCCGGCAGCGCGGCGAGGGCGGCCTCGTCGGGGGCGGAGCGCCAGAGGAAGGAGGGAACGTCATTCTCCTCGATCTTCTTCAGGCGGGCGGGCACGCCGGCCTTGCGGAAGTACTTCTGGGCGAGGACGTCGCTGGCGACCTGCGACCAGGCCTCGGGCACCTCGATGCCTTCGAGCCGGAAGACGACCGAGCCGTCCGGGTTCTTGATCTCGCTGACGGCCGATCGGAACGCGATCGCGGCATAGGGCGACTGTCCGGCGGAGGTGTAGCGGCGCTCGATGCGCATGATCTTCGTCCCTTGATCTGCCGCGGGCTCGCCTTGAAGCCACGCGCGGCCGGTTGATCACCGGCTCCTGATGTCAGCCCAAACTCGGTTCGATGCCCTGTGGGTCCTCTGCGGTGTCGCCCCGCTTGCAGGCCCGGTCACGCCCAAAATGTCCGCGCGGATCCGTTCGCTTCCGCTCTTTGCGGATACGGCGGCAGGCCCGGAACACACTGGAAAACTAGGGTTTCGCAGTCATCCAGAGGGGGTCCCGCCGGCCGTCATGCGATGGACAAAATCTAGCGCCGTTCGCTGCCGCTCGTCAAGGAATAGTGCTCGTCGATCCCTGTGGACACGACATCTGGTAGGGATGTGTGGGTTATGGGGATAAGTTTCAAGGCACCGGCTAAGCCTTGGAAATGGCGGGGAGAATCGCCGCGTCGCGGCAAGATTGCCACAGCGGCGGCCG
>NZ_JBIWYK010000273.1:0-4256 GCF_044752385.1 Allobosea sp. CER48
GAGCGGCTGCCGTTCCGCGCCGTGCTGCGCCGCGCGATCGCCTGACGGAGCCGGCTCAGGCAACATCCGGTTCCGCTCCCGACGAATCCCGTCTAGACCAGCTGAGCGGGGCGCCAGCCGCCTCGGGAGCCGGCTTCGATCGGGTTCGACCGAGATGATCGAGGCATGCGTCTCTAGCCAGCGGAGATCGAGACAGTGTCGCCATCGGGGATCGCTTCAACCATCGCCCTTTCGGGCTTCTCGGAGGTCGCCGACCGTTTCGATCTCTGCCTCTGCGATGTATGGGGCGTGGTCCATAACGGCGTCGCCGCCTATCGCGAGGCTGTCGTTTCGCTGATGCGGATGCGCGAGCGCGGCATCAGCGTCGTCCTCGTGACCAACGCGCCGCGCCCGCGCGAGGTCATCATCGGCCAGCTCGACGGGTTCGGCGTGCCGCGCGAAGCCTGGGACGCGGTCGTGACGTCGGGCGATGTCTGCCGAGCGCTGATTCGCGTCCGCGCCGGGGAGCCGATGTACCGCCTCGGCCCCGATCGCGACCTGCCGCTGATCGCCGGGCTCGACGTCCAGGAAACCAGCCCTGAACAGGCGTCCTATGTGCTCTGCACCGGCCTGTTCGACGACGAGAACGAGACGGCGGCGAGCTATGCCGACCTGCTCGCCGGCTTTGCCGCGCGCAGGCTGCCTCTGATCTGCGCCAATCCCGATCTCGTCGTCGAGCGCGGCGGGCGCATCATCCCCTGCGCCGGCGCGGTCGCGCTGGCCTATGAAGAGATCGGCGGCGAGGTGGTCTATGCCGGAAAGCCGCATCGCCCGATCTACGAGTCGGCGCTGGCCGAGGCCGAGGCGAGCCGTGGCGCGCCGATCGCCCGTGACCGGATCTGCGCGGTCGGCGATGCGATCCGCACCGACATTGCCGGCGCGGTCGGCTTCGGCGCCGCGGGCATCATAGTGCTGGCCGGGATTCACGCCCAGGACCTGATGGAAGCATCCTGGGAGGAGCGCCATGGCTGGTTCGGCCGGCAGACGCATCGTCCGGCCTATGCGATGCCGCATCTGGTCTGGTGAGGCGATCTAGCCGCTTGCCGTCACCGCGCATTCCCCTGAACGCGGCCTGCTCCGTGGGCCGCTGCCTCAGGCGGCGACGCAGACGGACTCGATCTTCGACTTCAGCATCTGCGCGTTGAACGGCTTCACGATGTAGTTGCTGACGCCGGCCTTCTTGGCGGCGATGACGTTCTCGGTCTTCGATTCCGCCGTGACGATGATGAAAGGCGTCTGCGAGAGCGCGGTCTCCTCACGCACCTTCTGCAGCAGCTCGAAGCCGCTCATCGGCTCCATGTTCCAGTCGGAGATCACGAGACCGTATTTCTTGTCGCGCATCTTGGTGATCGCGACCGATCCGTCCGAGGCGTCGTCGACATTCTCGAAACCGAGCTGCTTCAGCAGGTTCCGGATGATGCGGATCATCGTTTGGTAGTCATCGACCACGAGGATCGGCATGGACGGATCGAGAGCCATTGAGACGCTCCAGGCAGGGCGGTTGCGGCGCCAGGACATACCAGTGCCACGCCGCCTTTCAAGGCGGCCTCCACTCGTTCTCCGGTGATAACGCTGCGGTATTGCGAAGCGGTTAATCCGATCGCCAAGTGACGCAAGGGCATGGCGATGCGCCGCACCAAAGTCCAATTGCGGTCATGCTGCGCTTGCGAGATGGTGTTCGCGGGCGGGGACAGGAGGCGACGGTTCGCAAGGGCCGCGCGTGAGATCCATGACAGTTCAGACGATGCCCGGCACGCTCTACACCGTCCACAGCTTCGAGGATCTGGCGATCGGCCGGAGCGAAAGCCTGATGCGCACCGTGATGGAGCGTGATGTCGCGCTCTTCGCGGAGCTGTCCGGGGATGCGAACCCGATCCATCTGTGCGACCATTTCGCCGCCAATACGAAATTCGGGCAGCGCATCGCCCATGGCATGCTGACGGCGAGCCTGATCTCGGCGCTGCTGGGTACGCGTTTGCCGGGGCCGGGCGCCGTCTATCTCTCGCAGACGCTCACCTTCCTGGCGCCGGTGAAGATCGGCGATGTCGTCACCGCGCGCGTCGAGGTGGTCGAGCTCGTGCCTGAACGCCGCCGGGTCCGCTTCTTCTGCGAATGCCTTGTCGACGGCAAGGCGGTGATGGAAGGAGAGGCCTGGGTGGCGATGCCGCCGAAGCCCAAATCCTGACCCGCCTGTTCCGCCTGCGGCCTTGACGGCCCGCAGGCCTTCGCCGCAAACACGGCCATCGCCCGGGTTGCGGGCAGACGGACGTTCCTGATCGATGTCATCCCCTGCCGATGCGCCGTTGAGCCCCGAGCCGGCGGCCGTGGTCCTCGACCTCGACAAGCCGATACCCGACGCCTTGCGCGGCGCTGTCCTGGCGCTCGGCAATTTCGACGGCGTCCATCGCGGTCATGCCGAGCTGGCCCGCGTCGCGGGCGCGATGGCGCGCGACCTCGGAACGCGGCCTGCAGCCTTCACCTTCGAGCCACATCCACGCAGCGTCTTTCGCCCCGACCAGCCGGTCTTCCGGCTCACGCCGCCCCAGATCAAGCTCGAACTGCTGGCCGAGGCCGGCCTCGGCCAGGTCTTCGTCCTGCCCTTCGACCGCGATATCGCGGCGATACCGGCCGAGCATTTCATCGATGACCTGCTGATCCGTCAGCTCGGCGCTGCCGGCCTCGTCTGCGGCTACGATTTCCACTTCGGCAAGGGGCGCACCGGCTCGCCGGAGATGCTGCAGGCCCATTGCCTTGCTGCCGCGGTTCCGGTGAGCGTGGTGCCGCCCTTCGCCTGGCAGGGCGAGGCGGTGTCGTCGACGCTGATCCGCACGGCACTGGAGGAGGGGGATGCCGCACGCGCTGCGGATTTCCTCGGGCGGCCCTGGTTCGTGCGGGGCCTCGTCGCGCATGGCGACAAGCGCGGCCGCGAGCTCGGCTACCCGACCGCCAACATGCAGCTCGCCCGCGACTGCAGGCTCCGCCACGGCATCTATGCGGTGCGCATGAAGATCGAAGGCGTCTGGCATGACGGTGTTGCCAGCTTCGGTCGCCGGCCCACCTTCGATGATGGTGCGCCGCGGCTGGAAACCTTCGTTTTCGATTTCTCCGGAGATCTCTACGGCAAGCGCGTGGACGTGGCCTTCGTCGGCTGGCTGCGTGGCGAAGCCAGGTTCGACACGCTGGAGGCCCTGATCGCGCAGATGGATGCCGACAGCACCCGTGCGCGCGACATCCTGACGAAGACGCCGCCCTTCCTTCCGTGAGCCGCGCCTGCTAGAAGCCCCTTCATGCCCGCCGAACGCGCCATGCTGATCGATCTTTCCCGGCGAATTACGGGCCCGGCTGCCGCCTCGCGCTAGACACGGCGCGGGCGCTTGCGCAGTCCGGGTTGAAGACCGCTTTTCCCGTTTCAAGAGTGGACGCCCGAGGCCAGCCGATGGGCCCGCCGTCCCGACTGTCCGAGCCGGATGATGACCGACAAGACCAACAACGCCAAGGCCGCCCCCACTGCCGGTGACGGCGTCGACTACTCGCAGACGCTCTTCCTGCCCCAGACCGAATTCCCGATGCGCGCCGGCCTGCCGCAGCGCGAGCCGGAACTGCTCGCCCGCTGGGCCAGGATCGACCTCTATCGCAAGCTGCGCGAGGCCGGGCAGGGGCGGGACCGTTTCGTCCTGCATGACGGCCCGCCCTATGCCAACGGCAACATCCATATCGGCCATGCGCTGAACAAGGTGCTGAAGGACCTCGTCACCCGTTCGCAGCAGATGCTCGGCCACGATTCCAACTACGTGCCGGGCTGGGACTGTCACGGCCTGCCGATCGAGTGGAAGATCGAGGAGCAGTATCGCGCCAAGGGGCTGAACAAGGACGACGTGCCGGTCGTCGAGTTCCGCAAGGAATGCCGCGCCTTTGCCGAGCACTGGGTCGATGTCCAGCGCGCGGAGTTCAAGCGCCTCGGCGTCGAGGGCGACTGGGCCAACCCCTATCTGACGATGGCCTATCCCGCAGAGGCGCAGATCGCCCGCGAGATCATGAAATTCGCGGAGACCGGCCAGCTCTATCGCGGCTCCAAGCCTGTGATGTGGTCGGTGGTCGAGAAGACCGCGCTCGCCGAGGCCGAGGTGGAGTACGAGGAGCATACCAGCGACACGATCTATGTGCCGTTCCCGGTGGTCGATGCGCCGGCGGAGCTCGCCGGATCGGCGGTCGTGATC
>NZ_JBIWYK010000274.1:0-4254 GCF_044752385.1 Allobosea sp. CER48
ATGGCGCGGCGCGCTCGGGTAGCGGACGGGACGCGCGGATCGATGTCGTGCGCGGGCTTGCGCTGCTTATCATCTTCATCAACCACATGCCGGGAAATGCGGTGTCGGCCTATATGCCGCACAATTACGGCTTCTCGGATGCAGCCGACATCTTCGTCCTTCTCGCCGGCGTTTCGGCGACCCTGGCCTATGGCGGGTTGATCGAGCAGCGGGGCCTGCCGGTTGCGGCGCTGAAGCTCGGCGGCCGGCTCTGGACGCTCTACATCGCCCATATCGCCGTGTTCATTCTCGTCTGCGGAGTCGTCGCGACCGCGGTTACCCAGACGCAGAATCCACTCTATATCGAGGCGATCAACATCCAGCCCTTCTTCCGGGATACGGTCGAGGCGCTGATCGGGGCCCTGACGCTGACCTATCAGCCGTCCTATCTCGACATCCTGCCGCTCTACATCGCGCTGCTCGCCCTGTTCCCGGCGATCTACTACGCCGTTCGGGTCAGCCCGTTGATCGCGCTCGCGGCCTCGCTGGCGATCTGGCAGGCGGCGCTCGCCTTCGAGCTCAATCTGCCTAACGGCAACGCCGGCGTTTGGTTCTTCAATCCGTTCGCCTGGCAAGTCGTCTTCACGCTCGGGATCATCATCGGCCGCGCGACACAGCTAGGCGTCGGTGCGCCGAGGCTGGTCTGGCTCGATGTGATGGCAATCGCATTCGTCGCCTTCGCCTGGGTCGTAAAAACCTCGGCCGGCAACCCGACCGGCATCGGCGCGCTGAATGACTGGTTCGATTCCGTCCAGCTCGGCTCGGACAAGACCAATCTGGCCTGGACGCGGCTGTTGCATATCGGAGCGCTTGCCTGGCTCGCGATCCGCTGGTTGCCGGCGGGCGCGGCGATGGGCAAGCCTGCCATCGGGCGGGCGCTGGCCGCTGCCGGGCAAAACTCGCTCCATGTGTTCTGCGTCGGAATCGTCCTGTCGATCATCGGACAGATCGTTCTGGCGGAAACATCCTTCGACCTGCGCGTTCAGTTGCTGATCTGCACCGCAGGCATTACTATTTTGACAGGGCTAGGGATTTTCCTGTCGTGGTATCGTTCGATCACGAAGCGCGGCGCAAGCGCCGAACCTCTCCCGGCCCGTGGCGCGCAGGCGCCGCGGCCCTCGTTCTCCTCGCGCTGAATTCAGCTTCCATTGCGGCGCCGATGCCGGCTCCCGCCGACGCTCGCTGCCGCGCGGACGCGATGAAGCCCGGCTTCCAGCCGAGCCTGCTCGCTGCCCGCAAGAGATTGCAGGAAACGGGCCGGCTGACCATCGTCGCGCTGGGGTCCTCGGCGACTGCCGGCTCCGGCGCCAGCGCCGAAGACAAGAGCTATCCCGCGGTCCTTCAGGCGGAATTGCGTGGGCGTCTTCCCGGTGCCGAGGTCACGGTGCTCAACAAGGGCGTAGGCGGTCAGTCGGCCTATGACATGCTGCTGCGGATGCAGGCCGACGTGATCGACGAGAAGCCGGCGATTGTGATCTGGCAGACCGTGATCAACGACGCCATCCGCGATATCGGCGAGGAGAAGCTCGCCAAGATCCTCAACAAGGGCATCGGCAAGGCGCGGGCGGCCGGGATCGACATGATCCTGATGGATCTGCCCTGGCTGCCGCGCGAGGGGCGCTATCCCCATTACGACGATTACCGGGCGGTGCTGAGGAAGACGGCACAGGAGCAGGGAATATCGCTCTTCCCCCGCTATGCGATGATGAAGGGCTGGTCCAATTCGCACCAGTTCACATCCGAGGAACTCGTGGGCATGGACGGGCTGCATCTGGTCGATGCCGGCTATCGCTGCCTGGCGCTGAGGCTGGCGGATGGGATCGTCGCCGGCATCGGCCCGGTCCGGATCGAGGCCGCCGGAGGCGCCAAGCCGATCAATTGAGCCGGGGGCCTGGCGTCCGGGTGACGCGTCGAGCCGAGCCGCCGGCAGTCAGGGCGCAGTCCGGAACCGCTCGGGCCGGCGCGCAGCGTGGGCTATTTGGCCAGGACCTCGATGTCGCGGTCGGCGCCCGACTCGACCTTGAAATCGCGCGAATAGACCTGTCCCTCCTGGCGGGCGATCAGCACATAGTCGCCTTCTGCCAGGATGACCTGCGGGAAGGCGCCGATGGCCTCGCGGATGACGTCGCCGCCCGGCGTCAGCACGCTGAAGGCCGTGCCGGCGAAGGCCTCGCCGCCTGCGCTGGCCACGAGCTTCAGGGTGACCTTGGCAGCGCGATGATGCAGGGTCGCCTCGGTGACCTTCCCCGTCTCGACCTTCACATCGGCGCGCTGGATGGCGTTGGAATCGCCGTAGGTGGAAACCACGTGGTAGGTGCCCTCGGGCAGACGGACGATCTCGCCGGCCTTGGCGCCGCTGGTGATCAACCGCCCTTCGGAGTTGCCCTGCAGCGGGACGAAGACCGAGAAGCTGAGTTGCCCGGCCGGAATCGGCGCATCGCCGATCGATCCTGCCAGGGAGAGCGCGCCGGCGCTGATCTGCACCTGGTCACGGAGCCCCTGCGCGCCGAGGCTGATGCGCTTCGTGCCGCTGGCGAACCCATAGGCCGCGTGGACAATGTAGTTCCCCGGCGGGAGGGGGAAGCTGGGCTCTGGATCGGAAGACCGCGCGATGATCCGAGGCGCCGAGCCGTCGGCGGCTTCGCTGAGGATGCGCCAGTTGAGCCCGGACCGGATCGGCTTGCGGTCGTTTGCGAACTGGGCCGAGACCGAGAGCCGCGCCTGCGCCGTCGAAGCGCTTGCAGCGGGGGCGGTCGGAGCGTCCGCGCCGGGGCCGGTATCGGGCATCGTGCTCTGGGCCGAGGCCGGCGAGAGCAGGACGGCCACGGCGAAGACGACGCCGGCAAGGCGGCGGCCAGCTTCAAAACCATCCAATTCAAGCATGCTTTCAGTCCTCGGCGCCCCTGCGGCCATGTATGAGCAGGCGCGCTTGTCCTCATCATGGCGAAGGAATAGGTCATTCCAGTCGCCATCGTCCGGATGTTTCATGACCGATACGCTCTCTCTGCTCAAGCTGCGTCGCTCCGTGCCGCCGCAGTTCCTCTCCGCTCCGGGGCCGCGCGGCTCCGAGCTCGACGAGTTGCTGACGATCGCGGCGCGCGTGCCCGATCACGGCAAGCTCGCGCCCTGGCGCTTCATCGTCTTCGCGGGAGCGGCGCGGGAGGAGGCGGCCGAAGTGGTCGCCCGTGTCTTCCGCGAGCGCAATCCGCAGGCCACCGATGACCAGGTCGAGTTCGAGCGCAAGCGCCTGCTACACGCCCCCGTCATCGTCGCGGTGGTCTCGCGGGCACGCCAGCACGTGAAGATCCCGCTCTGGGAACAGGAGCTTTCGGCTGGCGCCGTCTGCATGAACATGCTCGTGGCGGCCTACGCGATGGGCTATGCCGGTTCCTGGCTGACGAACTGGTTCTCCTTCGACCGGGAGGTGCTGGCCGCGTTCGGGCTTGCGGAGGACGAGCGGATGGCGGGTTTCATCCATATCGGCACCCCCACGGCGCCGATCACCGACCGAGACCGGCCGGTGATGTCCGACATCGTCAGTTATTTCGGAACCTGAAGTGACCTATTACTCCGCGACGAAGGACGATCTCGGCCTTGCCCACGATCCGTTCAAGGCCATCGTGGCGCCGCGCCCGATCGGCTGGATCACCGCATTGAGCGCGAAGGGCGAGGTCAATCTCTCGCCCTACAGCTTTTTCAATGCGATCTCGTCGCGGCCGAACATCGTGATGTTCTCGTCCGAGAACAGGAAGGACGCGGTCGCCTTCATCGAAGAGACCGGCGAGTTCACCTGCTCGCTGGTGACCAGGGCGCTGGCACAGCCGATGAACCTGACCTCGGCGCCGCTACCGCGCGGCGAGAGCGAGTATGTCCATGCAGGGCTGGAGATGGCATCGTCGCGGTTCGTCAGGCCGCCGCGCGTCGCCGGCACGCCGGCCGCGCTCGAATGCAAGCTGCTGTCGATCCAGCAACTCAAGGATCTCGATGGCAATGACGTGCCGCGCTGGATGGTGCTGGGCCAGGTCGTCGGCACCTTCGTCGACGACGCCTTCATCAAGGACGGGCGCTTCGACACGGCTGGAGCCAACCCGATCGCGCGCTGCGGCTATGCCGACTATGCCGAGGTGACCGGCCTGTTCTCGATCATCCGGCCGCCTGGCGGCTAGGGGCGTTTTTTCTTGCCCGGGCCTGATCCGGGGACCCCGGCAGACGATG
>NZ_JBIWYK010000275.1:0-4236 GCF_044752385.1 Allobosea sp. CER48
GGAGCTGCGCCCCGGCGCCGCGGAGACGGCTGCGCGCGGCGGCGCTGCCGTGCGCCGGGTGTTGCCGCCGCAATATGTCGTCGACAAGCTCAGGCTCGCGGAGGCGCGCAAGTTCGCGCTCGGCCGCGGCATCCGGGTCGCGCTGATCGATTCCGGTGTCGATATGGAGCATCCCGAGATCAGCGGATCGGTCCTCGCCTATCTCGACGCCGTCGACGGGCTGGCGACGCCGCATGCGCATGGCACCTCGATGGCGACCGCGATCGTCGCGCATGGCGAGTTGCAAGGCATCGCGCCCGGCGCCCGGCTGATCGTCGCGCGCGCCTTCGGCGGCACGCAGACGACATCGGCGAACGGCAAGTCCTTCCAGATCCTGACGGCGCTGGACTGGGTGGTTCAACAGCGCGCCAAGGTGGTCAATCTCAGTTTCGCGGGGCCGCAGGATCGCCTGCTGTCGAAGGCGCTGGCGGGGGCGAAGGAACGCGGGGTGATCGCCGTCGCCGCAGCCGGCAATGGCGGCATCCGCTCTGCGCCGCTCTATCCCGGCGCCGATCCGAGCGTCATCGCCGTGACGGCCACGGATGCCGACGACAGGGTCTTCGCCGATGCCAACCGCGGCGGCTACATCACCGTCGCCGCCCCCGGCGTCGATGTGCTGACGGCGGAACCCGCCGGGCGATACGCCTTCACCTCCGGTACCTCGATCGCGGCCGCCCATGTCTCCGGGCTGGTCGCCCTGCTGCTGGAGAAGCAGCCGGAGCTGGATCCCGAAAGCGCCCGCCGGATCCTCGCCGAGAGTGCCGCCGATCTCGGCTCGAAGGGCAGGGACCCGGTCTTCGGTGCCGGGCGGATCGATCCGGCTGCTGCGTTGGCCCGCGTGTTGCCGGTCGCGACGGCGCGGCCCTGATCGGCGTCGGGCTTGACCTGCGGCGCCGCATCGGCCTGATGGCGCCATGCCGCGCCAAAAACTTCTGTTCGTCGCCACCGAGGACTGGTTCTTCGCCTCGCATTTCCTGCCGATGGCGCGGGCGGCGCGCGAGCTCGGACTCGATGTCGCCGTCATCGCGCGCGAGCGCAAGCATCGCCGCGTGATCGAAGCGGCCGGGGCGCGGCTGATCGCGCTGGAGGCCGAGCGGCGCAGCCTCGATCCGCGGGCGTTGTACCAGCAGATCGGCGCGCTGAAGCGCCTGATCGCGGCAGAGAAGCCCGAAATCCTGCATTGCATCGCGCTGAAGCCTATCGCGCTGGCCGGCCTTGCGGGCAAGCTCGCCGGCGTCGACCGGCGCGTCTATGCCCTGACCGGGCTCGGCTTTCTCGGCGCCCGGCAGGGGTTTCTGGCCGCAGCCGCCCGCTTCGCGGCGATCGCGTGGCTGCGCGGCGCGATCGACGGGCGGCATGTGCGCTTCCTGTTCGAGAACCCGGACGATCCGGTGACGCTGGGCCTGGATCCGCAGGACGCTTCCAAGGTCGCGATCGTCGGCGGTGCCGGCGTCGACCCGCTCATCCTGATGCCGTCGCCGATGCCGCCGGCGCCGCCGCTCAAGGTCGCGCTCGTGGCGCGCATGCTCTGGTCGAAGGGGGTCGATCTCGCGGTCGAGGCGGTCAGGCTCGCCCGCGCCGATGGCGCCAGGGTCGAGCTCACCATCCACGGCGCGCCCGACGCGTCCAATCCCAAGGCGATCCCCGAGGCGAGGCTGAAGGAATGGGCGGCGCGGCCCGGCATTCACTGGGCCGGCCCGACGCGGGATGTCGAGGCGGTGTGGAAGGCGCATCATCTCTGCATCCTGCCCTCCCGCGGTGGCGAGGGCCTGCCGCGCACGATCCTGGAAGCCGCCGCCTGCGGCCGGCCGATCCTGACGACGGATGTTCCGGGCTGTCGCAGCTTCGTCCGCGAGGGGCAGGACGGCATGGTGGTCCCGGTCGATGACGCGGCCGCGCTGGCCAAGGCACTGGTCACCTTTGCCGGCGCGCCCGGCCTCGCGGAGCGGATGGGCGCGAATGCGCGCGCGCGCCTGCTCGACGGCCATACCGAGCGCGACGTGATGAATGCGGTGAAGGCGCTCTATCAGGGACTTCTCGCCACCCCCACGGTGGAGCGGGTGGCATGAGCGAGCCGGGCGCGACGCTCGATCGGGACGGCTTCATCCGCACGCATACGCGCTTGATGCCGGTGCCGCATGCGCCGGAGATCGCGCTGCATGTGGCCGAGGAGGCGACCGAGCTCTGGCAGAAGACGGAGGACGAGCTCGCGGTGATCGGCCTGCCGCCGCCGTTCTGGGCCTTCGCCTGGGCCGGCGGGCAGGCGCTGGCGCGCTATCTGCTCGACAACCGCGAAGTCGTCGCGGGCCGGCGCGTGCTCGATTTCGCTTCCGGCTCGGGACTGGTCGCGATCGCCGCCGCGAGATCGGGCGCGGCGCGGGTCGAGGGCTGCGACATCGATGCCTTCGCCGTTGCCGCGATCGGCATCAATGCGGCGGCCAACGGCGTCGCGGTGACGGCGCGGGCCGACGACCTCATCGGCCGCGACGAGGGCTGGGATGTCGTCTGCGCGGGCGACGTCTGTTACGAGCGCGACATGGCCGAGCGCGTGATCGCCTGGCTCTCGGCCCTGTCGGCGCGCGGCGCCACCGTGCTGATCGGCGATCCCGGCCGGAGCTACCTGCCGAAGAGCCGGCTCGAGGCGGTCGCCACCTATCAGGTGCCGGTGACGCGCGCCCTGGAAGACGCCGAGATCAAGCGTAGTTCGGTCTGGCGTCTCGCGAGTTGACGGCGCAGACGCTTAGGCCGCGCCGCGGCGGCCGGGCTGGTGCTGCGGCTCGGTCCGGAAGGCGGCGACGAGGCGGTTGAGCTGCTCGATCTGGTCAAGCAGCGTCCGCGCGGAGGCGGCGCTCTGCTCGGCCAGCGCGGCGTTCTGCTGCGTGATCTCGTCCATGTGGCTGACGGTCTGGCTCATCTCGTCGATGCCGTTGGCCTGTTCGCCCGCCGCCGACGCGATTTCCTCGACCGTGCTCGACACCTTGGCGGATGCGGCGACGATGCGGCTGAGCGTTTCGCCGGCCTGCCTGACGAGCTTGACGCCTTCGGCGACCTCGACGTCGGAGGAGGCGATCAGGCCGGTGATGTCCTTGGCCGCTTCGGCCGAGCGCTGGGCCAGCGCGCGAACCTCGGCAGCGACCACGGCGAAGCCGCGGCCGGCCTCGCCGGCGCGCGCCGCCTCGACGGCCGCGTTGAGAGCGAGCAGGTTCGTCTGGAAGGCGATGCCGTCGATCACGTCGGTGATCTCGGAGATGCGCTTCGAGGCGCCCTCGATCCGGGCCATCGCCTCGACGGCGTCCTTGACGATGTTGCCGCCGGTGCGGGCAACGTCGGCGGCCTCGTCGGCGAGCGCCACGGATTCGCGCGAAGCCTGCGAGGAGGTTTTGACCGAGGCGGCCAGCTGTTCGGTGGTCGCCGCGCTTTCCTCGAGCGCGGACGCCTGCTGCTCGGTGCGCATCGACAGGTCCTGCGCACCGCTGTTGATCTCCTGCGAGGAGGCGGCGATTGCGACCGAGGTCGCCTTGATCGTGCTCGCCATCTCCTGGAGACGCGCCATGGCCGCGTTGAAATGCTCGCGGATCTGGGCGTACTCGGCCGGGATCTCGTTGCTCATGCGGTGGGTCAGGTCGCCCTCGGCCAGTGCGGCCATGCTCTTGCTGACGCAGGCGATCGCCTGGTCGCGCTCGGCGGCCTTGGCCTGCTCGATCGCGTGGGCATCGGCCTCCGCCTTGAGGCGCGCAGCCTCCGAAGCCTCGAGATAGACGGTGATGGCATAGTCCATGTCGAGCATGGCGGCCTTGACGATGGCGCCGATCTCGGCGCTGCGCTCATCGGCGCCGGGCATGCGCCGGCCGAGCGCGTTCTTCGGCCAGCGCGCTTCCAGAACAGCGCCGAGCAGCTTCTCGAGGATCAGCGCATAGCCGCCGATATACCAGCGTGGCTCCAGTCCGATGCGGGCATGGACCTTGCCGATGCGGGTGACGGCGGCGACGTAGTTCTCGTCGAAATTGCCGGTGGCGATGCCGCCCCAGTGCTGCTTCTGGCGCTGCTTGGCCGCCTCGATATGCGCGTCGCTGCCGAAGAAGCTGCGGGTTTCCGGAAAGGCGCGCACCTGATCGTAGAAGGCGTCGAGCGCGCCGGGAATGGCGGCGCTCAAAGCTTCGTGAACATTGCGGATATGGCTGTTCGCCGCGGTGTTCA
>NZ_JBIWYK010000276.1:0-4229 GCF_044752385.1 Allobosea sp. CER48
GGATGCCGAGGACGCGTTGGGCCGCCGGCTCATCCGGCCGGGCGAGTGCGGGCAAGCTGAACAGGTCGAAGATCGTCAGCGCCGGAAACAGCGACACGCCGATCCAGCCCAGCAACGGCACGACGAGAAGCAGCCCGTACAGCAGCCAGTGGACAAGGTGCGAGCCGGCCTTCTGCCACCATTCGAGGGTCGGCTCGTCCGGCGGAGCACCGTGCAGGACACGATAGGCCAGCCGCCCCGCCGTCAGCCACAACAGCAGGAATCCCAGCAGCTTATGGGCGCTGTAGAGGCCGTTGGTCAGACCATCCCAGATATCCAGCACATTGCCGCGGTAGCTCATCGTCAACCCGACCGGGATCATGACGAACACCGCGACCACCGTGATCCAATGCAGCGTGCGCGCGGTTGTGCTGTAACCGACGGGCGCAATCTCCCTGGACATCGGGCAACCTCCGGGCTTGCCGCTGGGGAAGACATTCATCTCACGTTCAAGCTCACGAACCTATACGGGGCTCATCCGGTCAGGTTCCCGTTTCTGGTTCCTGAGTGCCTCGCGCCGTGGAACCGTGCCCTGTCGGGAACGTTGCTGGAAGGGCGAACCAAGAACCCCTATATCGTTCCGCGATGGTGCCTTTGACGCTCCTAGGCCGCTCGCCGGCCCAATCTGACGGACTTCCCGATGCCTGAGTCGCGTACGCTCTTCGGCCCCTCCCTCGAAATCGCGCTCGTGAGGGTCGACCGGGCAATTGCCGAGTTTCGTGCCGGTCGTCCGGTCCTGTTGCGTGATGCGGAGCAACTGGCACTCGCCCTGTCGGCGGAACTGGCCGACGACAAGCTCGTGCAGAGCCTCAATGCGCTGGCGTCCGGCCGCGGCCACCTTGTCCTGAGCGGTGCCCGCCTGCGCCGCCTTGGTGCCAAGGGACGCAGCGAGAGCGGCATCTTCGCCCTGCCCACCATAGACCTCGCTCGTATCGAGACGCTCGCGCTCAAGATCGACGCCCGGATGGATGCGCCGATCGCGCCTGCGTCTCCCTCGGACGAAGCTGCGCTGGAACTTGCCCGGCTTTCGCTCGTCCTGCCAGCCGTCATCGTCGTGCCGGTGAACGCCGCCGATATCGCCGGCGAGCCGCTGGTCGAGATTGCGCTCGATGCCGTCAAAGGCTACCGCGCCGAGCAGGCCGCATCTCTGAAGATCGTCGGGCGCGCGCCGGTTCCACTCGAAGGCGCGCCGGAGACCGAGTTCGTCGTATTCCGCGGTGGCGAAGGCCTGCGCGACCAGGTCGCGATCATCGTCGGCAAGCCCGATCTTTCGGCAGCCGTGCCTGTGCGCCTGCACTCCGCGTGCCTCACCGGTGACCTGTTCGGCTCGCTGAAATGCGACTGCGGCGACCAGTTGCGCGAGACCGTGCAGTGGATGGCGGAGAACGACGGCGGCATCCTGCTCTATCTGGACCAGGAAGGGCGGGGCAACGGCATCTCCAACAAGATGCGCGCCTACAAGCTGCAGAGCCAGGGCTGGGATACCTATGACGCCGACGAGGTGCTCGGCTTCGATCTCGACCAGCGCCATTTCGACTTCGCCGCCACGATGCTGAAGCAGCTCGGCGTCTCCAGCGTCGTGGCCCTCACCAACAATCCGCAGAAGATCGGCGCGATCGAGGCGGCCGGACTCGAGGTTGCGGCCACCCAGCGCGTGCTCGGTCGCCCCAACGCCCACAATGTCCGCTATCTCGCGTCGAAGCGCGATCGAGCAGGCCATTTCATCGACATGGACGCGCTGATGGCCCGCGCGGCGCCGACGGATTGATCGCGACGGCGCTCGCGGTCAGGCTTGGCTGATGCCCGCGCCCGAAACAATTTCTCCCGAACCAACGCCGCGCTGGCCGCTCGCCAGCGTGGCCTGCATCGTCTTCCTGTGCTGGCTTGCCCTGTCCTGGCCGTGGCTGTCGGGTGCGGTCACCATCCCCTGGGATGCGAAGGCCCATTTCCATCCCCAGCTCCAGTTTCTTGCCGATAGCTGGCATCGCGGTCTCTCGCCGTTCTGGACGCCCTATGTCTTCTCCGGCTCGCCGCAGGTCGCCGACCCGCAATCGCTGATCTTCTCACCCTCATTCGCGCTGATCGCGGCACTGAATCCCTCGCCCGATTTCCGCTGGAGCGACGGTGCCGTGCTCGGCACGCTTCTCGCCGGCGCGCTGTCGATCGTCCTGATCTTCCGGGATCGTGCCTGGCATCCGGCCGGCGCAATCGTCGCGGCGCTGTCCTTCGCCTTCGGGGCTGCCGCGGCCTGGCGCATCCAGCATGTCGGGCAGGTGCTGAGCCTCGGCTATTTCGCCATCACGCTCTTCCTGCTCTCCCGCGCCCTCGAGCGCGGCTCGATCGGCTACGGCTTCGCCGCCGGCGTGATCTCCGGTTTCATGGTGCTCGGCCGCGATCAGGTCGCGCTGATCGGCGTCTATGTCCTGGCCAGCCTGGTGATCGCGGCCATCCTGATGGCGAAGAACCCCTGGCGCGCCTTCCGGGCGTCTCTGCCGGCGCTCATGGCCGGCACGTTCGGTGCCATCCTCGTCGCGACCATACCGATCCTGCTGACCGCCTTCATCGCGCAGGAATCGAACCGGCCTGTGATCGACTTCGTCGAAGCGGGCAAGGGCTCGATGCACCCCGCCGCACTGCTCACGGGGCTGGTCGCCAATCTCTACGGCGCCGCCGGGCCGCTGGCGGATTTCTGGGGCGCGCCAAGCCCGGGCTGGGAGGCGCGGTTCGGCCCGCTCGGACTGTTCCTCGCCCGGAACATGAGCCAGCTCTATCTCGGACTGCTCCCCATGGGGCTGATCCTCACCGTCGGAATGATCCGCGGCGCGCTCTGGCGGCGAGAGATTGTCGCGCTCGGCGTCGCGGCCGCAATCGTGCTGCTATATGCGCTCGGCCGCTATACGCCCGCCTTCCGGCTCCTGTTCGAATTGCCGGGTGTCGCCTTCTACCGCCGCCCGGCCGACGCACTCTTCATCGCCGGCGCGCTGCTCGCGATCCTCGGCGGGTATCTTACTCATCTCGTCATGACCGGTACGGCGCCGAAGGCGCGCCCCTGGCAGATCGCCCTTGAAGCGCTGGTCTTCGCCGGAGCGCTCGCGCTCGCGATCTGGCTCGCCTGGACGGTGGGGCGCATTCCCGTCGCGATATCGCCGCTCGTCATCGCGCTTCTCTGCGGCACGCTCTCGCTCGGCGGCCTCGTAGCCGCGCGGGGACTGGCAATGCGCGGTTCCTCGCTGGCGGCAGCCATCGTGCTCGCTGCGACGCTCGTCGTGGATCTCTCGGTCAACAATGGCCCGAGCGAGTCCACCGCCCTGCCCGCGCAGACATACGACGTGCTGCGCAGGGACAGCACGAACGAGACCATCGCCCTGCTGAAACGCGAGACCGCCCGCACGGCCGCGCCCGACCGGCGCGACCGGATCGAGCTCGCGGCGATCGATTTCCATTGGCCGAACGCCAGCCTGGTCCACCAGCTCGACAACACCCTGGGCTACAATCCGCTGCGGCTCGGCCTTTACACCAGGGCTACCGGCGCCGGCGATCATGTCGCCCTGCCGGACCAGCGCACCTTCTCCCCCTTGATGCCCGGCTATCGCTCGCTGCTGGCGGACATGCTGGGCCTGCGCTTCATCGCGACCGGCGTGCCGGTCGAGCAGATCGACGTCAAGCTCAAGCCCGGCGATCTCCGGCAGATCGCGCGCACCAAGGACGCCTATATCTACGAAAATCCGCGTGCGCTGCCGCGCGTGTTGCTCGTTGCCGAGGCTCAGAAAGCCGATTTCGACGGCATCCTGGCAACCGGCCAGTGGCCGCCGGGCTTCGATCCCCGTCGCACCGTCCTCCTCGATCGAGACCCGCCGTCGCTCGCGGCTGCCGGGGCCGGGCCAGCGACAGTGGCCATCAGCAGCTACGGCACGACGACGGTGACGCTCGCCGTCGATGCGCCGCGCGGCGGGTATCTCGTCCTGAACGATGTCTGGCATCACTGGTGGCAGGTCGAGGTTGACGGGAGGCCGGCGGAGCTGCTCCGCGCCAATGTTCTCTTCCGGGCGGTGGTCGTCCCTCCTGGGAAATCGACGGTGCGCTTCGTCTTTCGCCCGCTCGAAGGCCTCTATTCCGACATCGTCGCGCGCCTGCGCAACCTCGGGACAACCCGGCAGGGATAGCGAGCTGCCCTCCATTGCGGCCATGAT
>NZ_JBIWYK010000277.1:0-4216 GCF_044752385.1 Allobosea sp. CER48
CGAGCCCGGCTACCACACCCTTCAGATCGGTGGCGCGGCCGTCACGCTTGCAGTCGCCCCGGCACGCTGCATCACCTTTTCCGATCTGTCGGGAGGCCGGACCGGCTGGGGCCTTGCCGCGCAGATTTATTCGCTACGCAGCGCCGATGATGGCGGCATCGGCAACTTCGCGGGCGTGGCCGCATTGGGCCGGGCCGCCGCCGGCCTCGGGGCGGACACTCTGGCGATCAGCCCCGTCCATGCGCTCTACGGAGCGCTGCCCGCCCAGTTCAGCCCCTATTCGCCTTCGACACGCCTCTTCTACAATCCGCTGCACGCCGACCCGGCCGTGGCGTTTTCGAGCGACCTGATCCGCAGCATCGCCGCGCAGGCAAACCTTGCCGAGGAGATGGAACGGCTATCGCGGCTCGACCAGATCGACTGGCTTGCGGCGACGCCGCTGCGGCAGCGCTTCCTGCGCGCCCTCTTCGATGCCTTGGGCCAGACTGGAGAGAGCCGCAGCGCCTTCGAGCGTCATGCCGCGGAAGCCTCGCCCCTGCTGCGCTCCCATGCGATCTTCGAGGTGCTGCACGCGGCCGAGCTTGCGCGCGACCCGACCTTACGCTCCTGGCAGAATTGGCAGCCCGGCCATCGCGATCCGGACAGCCCGCAGGTTGCCGCTTTCGCCGAAGCCCGTGCCGGCGACGTCCGCTATCAGCTCTTCCTGCAATGGCTGACGAGCCTGTCCTATGGCGCCGCGCAGCGCGCCTGCCGGGAGGCCGGCATGACGGTCGGCCTCATCGCCGATCTCGCCATCGGCATGGACGGCGCCGGCAGCCATGCCTGGAGCCGGCAGGATGAAATCCTGCACGGGCTGAGTATCGGCGCGCCGCCGGATTATTACGCCGCCGATGGCCAGAACTGGGCGTTGACGACCTTCTCGCCGCGCGGTCTCGCGGCCAGCGGCTATTCCCCTTTCATCGAGACGCTGCGGGCGAGCCTGCGTCATGTCGGGGGCATCCGCATCGACCATGTCATGGGCATGAACCGTCTCTGGCTCATTCCGGACGGGGCCGGCGCGCTCGACGGCGCCTATGTCAGCTTCCCCTCCGAGACGCTGTTCCGCCTGATCGCGCTAGAATCTTGGCGCCACCGCGCGATCGTCATCGGCGAAGACCTGGGCACCCTTCCCTATGGCTTCCGCGACGACCTGCGCGCGCAGGGTGTGGCGGGCCTGCGGGTCCTGCGTTTCGAGCGCACCCAGCACGGCTATGTCAGCCCCCGGGATTGGGACCGCGATGCGGTGGCGCTGACCAGCACCCATGATCTGGTACCCGTCGCCGGCTGGTGGGCCGGCTCCGACCTCGACGCCCCCAGCGATACCCGCGAGGCCGAGGATGTCAGGGCCTGGGACCGCGGCGTCCTCTGGGGCGCGTTCAGGGATGCCGGCCTCGCTGAAGGTGAGCGGCCGGCACCGGAGGTTACCGACCCTGTGGTCGATGCGGCGATCCGCTATGTCGGCGCGACGCCTTGCACGCTGAAGGTCGTGCCGATCGAGGATGCGCTCGGCCTGCGCGTCCAGCCTAATGTCCCGGGCACGACCTTCGAGAAACCGAACTGGCGGCACCGCCTTGCCGGCGACGCCGCTCAGGCCCTCGACGGCGGCCATCTCCGTGATCGATTGGCGCCCTTGGGGGCCGATCGCTCCGGTTGACCCTTCAGCCGTGCGGCGGTCTGACGATCCCCGGAGAACGTCGAGAGATGTCCGGCGTTTCCGTAACGCAGCGATAATGCTCGATGGCATCGCGAAGCGCGGCGCTCTCGATCTCGTCGGCCGTGCCGGGCGTGCAAACCCCAAGCAGCTTCAAACGGGACTGCGCGCGCAGCATGTCGATCGGGGAACGGATCGGAGCAACTTGCATGGTTCACCTCCGGCGGCTGAACGCGCCTTTGACTACGCTGTTCCCTGGCCCGCATGCGGTGTTCCGACGCACCATCTGGAAGGCTTCGCTGATGATCGCGGAGACGCGCAACCTCAAGCCTCGAAACCGCGTTGGGAGGGAGGCGGCGGCGCGGATCGGCCGGCGGAAACGGAGGTATCGTGACGCAGGCACATCCGGTGTTGGCCACTTATCGGCTGCAGTTCCACAAAGGTTTTCCTTTCGCTGCCGGAGCGGCGCTGGCCGGTTATCTGCGCGAGCTCGGGATCAGCCATGTCTATTCCTCTCCGATCCTGGCCGCTCGCGCCGGCTCACTACATGGCTACGACGTCATCAGCTATGACGCGGTCAATCCGGAGCTCGGCGGCCGGGACGGTTTCCGGGCCATGGCTCAGGCCCTCCGTGCCGAAGGTATCGGCATCGTCCTCGACATCGTGCCGAACCACGTCGCCGTCGGCGGCGACGACAATGCGATGTGGCTCGACCTGCTCAAGAACGGGCGCAACAGTCGCTATGCGGGTTGGTTCGACATCGATTTCGAAGAAGCAGACCCGCTGCTCGACGGGCGCATCCACACGCCTTTCCTCGGCGAGCCCTTCGACGAGGCGCTCGAAGCCGGAAAGCTCACGCTCGTCGAGGACCCGGAGCGTCACGGCTTCGCCATACGCTATGGCGAGCACCTGTTTCCCATCCGGCCAGAGGATGACGCGGAGGCTCGCGATGCCCTGGCGAAGACGCGGCACGAGCCCGATACCCTGCGTGACTTGATCGAGCGCCAGCATTTCCATCTCGACTATTGGCGCAATGCCGGCGACCGGCTGAACTGGCGCCGCTTCTTCGATATAACCCAGCTCGCCGGCATGCGGATGGAGCGGCCGGACGCCTTCGATGCGGCCCATGGCATCGCCTTCTCGCTTTACGAGGAAGGCTGGATCGATGGCCTCCGGATCGACCATGTTGATGGGCTATCCGACCCCGCCGCCTATTGCACGACACTGCGTGCGAGGCTCGCCGCGCTGGCACCGCGGCGCCCGGACTGGGCCTCACCGGGCCCGGCCTGGATCGTGGTCGAGAAAATCCTCGCTTCAAGCGAAGCCCTGCCCGCCGATTGGAAAACCGATGGGACAACGGGCTACGACTTCATGGACCAGGCCAGCGCGGTCATTCATGCCGAGGATGACGGGAACCGGCTCGGCCGGTTCTGGTCGGAGCTCAGCGGCCGGGCCGCGAGCTTCGTCGACGAGGAAACAGCGGCACGCCGCGAAGTGCTGGAACATGCTTTCGACGGGCAGCTGGAGGCGATCACGGCGCGCTTGCTGGCACTGGCCGAGGCGGCGGGCCGCGAAGCCAATATTCCGCGCGGCGCGATGAGACGCGCCGTCACGGCCATCGCCTGCAGCATGCGCTGCTACCGGACCTATCTAACCGGCGCCTCGGCACCGGAAGACCCCGGGTCCGGCTTCACCGAGGCTGTCGCGGCCGCGCGCCGCCTGCCGCAGGCCGAACTCATCGCGATCGACTTCGTGGTTGCCGTCCTGACGGGAACCGACATCGTGTACGAGCACCCGGCGAGACGCGCGGTGATCCGGCGCTTCAATCAGCTCACATCGCCGCTGGCCGCGCGCAGCGTCGAGGATACCGCGTTCTATCGCTATGGCCGCCTGCTCTCCCGCAACGATGTCGGGTTTGATGCGGCGCGTTTCGCCCTGCCGGTCCCCGACTTCCATCGCGCCATGGCGGAGCGCGCCCGTCTCGAGCCCGACGCCATGCTCGCCCTCTCAACGCATGACCACAAGCGCGGCGCCGATGTCCGGGCCCGCCTGGCGACGATCGGCCGGGATCCGCAACACTGGATGGACGAGGTGCAGAGCTGGTTCGCGATCAATGACCGGGTCCGCCCGGAGGGGTTGGATCGCGGCGACGAATACATGCTCTATCAGACGATGATCGGCACCTGGCCGCCAGGCGGCATGGGTGACGACTATTCCGATCGCATCGGCGGCTGGTGGCGCAAGGCGTTGCGCGAGGCAAAGCTGCGCACGGGCTGGGCCGCACCGAACCAGGACTACGAAGACCTGGCAGGGGATTTCTTGCGCGCCCTACTGAACCGTGAGGTCAGCCCTCGCTTCCACGAAGCGCTCGAGCACCATCTCGCCTGGATCGGGCCTGCAAGCGCCCTCAACGGGCTGGCCCAAATGGTGATCCAATGCACCGTGCCGGGCATTCCCGATATCTATCAGGGCTGCGAGTTCTGGGATTTGAGCATGGTCGATCCCGACAACCGGCGCCGGGTGGAT
>NZ_JBIWYK010000278.1:0-4210 GCF_044752385.1 Allobosea sp. CER48
GGCCCGGATGGGCACATCGCCTCGCTCTTCCCGGGCGAGGAGGCGACCTTCAATGCAGAGCCGGCAGGCGGCATCGTCATCGCCAGGCCCCCGGGCTTGCCGCCGCGCCTTTCGCTCTCGCTGGAGCGCCTGCTCGATGCCGGCTGGGCCGGGCTGCTGATCTCCGGCGAAGCCAAGGAAATGGTCCTCAGGGAGGCGCCGGAGCGAGGAACGCCGCTTCCAGTCGACAGGCTGCTCGAGCGGGAACAGGGGCTCGACGTCTACTGGGCGAAGGAGTAGAGCCCGCTCACCCGCTCAAATCGATTGAAAGACGAAGCCATGGACGAGACTGCCGCGATTGCCCGGTTGAAGAGCTGTGGGGTGATCCCCGTCGTCGTGATCGAGGATGCCTCGCGCGCCGTCGACCTCGCTCATGCGCTCGTTGCTGGCGGTATCGACGTGGTCGAGGTCACGTTGCGCCGCCCGGCCGCGATGGAGGCCCTTGCAGCCATCGCGAAGTCGGTTCCGAAGGCGCTGCCCGTGGCCGGCACGGTCGTCACGCCTGCCCAGGCTGCGCAGGTCAAGGACGCCGGCGCCCAGGCCGTGGTCAGCCCCGGCTTCAGCGAGAGCGTCGACGAGGCGCTGCGCAAGGCGGAGCTTCCCTGGCTGCCCGGCGTCGCCACCGCCTCGGATTGCATGCGCGCCGTCGTTGCCGGGCGCATGACGGCCAAGTTCTTCCCCGCCGAGCAGGCGGGCGGCCCGCCGGCGCTGAAGGCGCTGTCCGGCCCCTTCCCGCAGATGAGCTTCTGCCCGACCGGCGGCGTCGGCCTGAAGAACCTCGGCGACTACCTCGCCTTGCCGCAGGTGATCTGCGTCGGCGGCTCCTGGCTGGTGCCGGCGGACGCGATCGCGTCGGGCGACTGGGACCGCATCACCACCCTGGCCCGAGAGGCCAAGGAAGCGTTCCTGAAGTTCAGGGGGTAAGACGCACGCACCGGGAAACAAGTGAGGTGCGAGGGCGGAAGGGTGTCATCCCGTGCGGGCTGCGGCATGCAACGCTGCTGTACAGACACGGGATCCTTGCCAGAAAACGGCACCTTCTTGTCTGGCGATCCCGTGTCTGCGCAGCAGCGTTTCACGTTGCAGCGCGCACGGGATGACACCCTATGACAGCTTCTCGCGCACCATTTCCGCGATGGCGAGCGAACTCGTCAGCCCCGGGCTCTCGATGCCGAGAAGGTTGACCAGTTCCGGAACGCCATGGACCTCCGGCCCGTCGATGCGAAAATCAGGCATCGGCTCGGCCGGCCCGTGCAGTTTGGGCCGGATGCCGGCATAGTCGGCGACCAGCGCCCCGTCCTGCAGAGCCGGCCAGTAGGTTCGGATCGCGGCGTAGAATTTTTCGGCGCGCGCCGGGTCGACCACCAGATCCTGGTCGCTCTCCACCCATTCGACATCGGGGCCGAACTTGACCCGTCCACCCATGTCGATCGTGGCGTGGATGCCGAGGCCGGCCGCTTCCGGTACGGGATAGACCAGATGCGTGAAGGGCTGGCGCCCCGTCAGGGCGAAATAGTTGCCTTTGGCGTAGTGCTGCACCGGCACCTGCCCGGCCGGGAAGCCTGCCAGCATGCCGAGCAGCTTCGGCGCGCCGTGGCCCGCCGAGTTCACCACGGTGCGCACCGTATAGGTTGCCGGATCGTCGCCGCCGAAATCGACGCTGAAGCCGTCCGCCTCGCGCCGCCAGGCGGTGATCGGCGTGTTGAGCGCGAGCGAACCGCCCGCCGCCTCGCATTCGCCCAGCAGCGAAAGCATCAGCGCGTGGCTGTCCACCACGCCGGTCTCCGGCGAGAGCAGGGCGATCTCGCAGCGCACCTCCGGCTCCATCGCCTTCGCCTCGGCGCCGGAAAGCCAGCGCAGCGAGGCGACGCCTGATGCCTGCGCACGGGCCATGATCGTCTCCAGCGCCGGCTTCTGGGCTTCGGAGGTGGCGACGATCAGCTTGCCGCAGGCCTTGTGCGGCAGGCCACGCTCCTCGAGGTAGCGGTAGAGCTTCCTGCGGCCTGCGACGCAGACCTGCGCCTTCAGCGAGCCGGGCGGATAATAGATCCCGGCATGGATGACCTCGGAGTTGCGCGCCGAGGTCTGGGTGCCGATGCCTTCGGCCGCTTCGGCGATGACGACCTCGCGCCCGGCGATCGCCAGTTCGCGGGCTACCGCGAGGCCGACCACGCCGGCCCCGATCACCAGGCAATCGATGTCGCTCATCGCCGGTCGTCAGGCTGCGCGCGGCGGCATGGCGATCTCGATCAGGCTCGCCCAGTAATTCACCCCGACCGGGATCGCCGCATCGTTGAACTCGTAGGCCGGATGGTGCAACCCGGCCGAGTCGCCGTTGCCGATATTGATGAAGGCGCCGGGGCGCTCCTCCAGCATGTAGGAGAAGTCCTCCGAGCCCATGGTCGGCGGGATGTCGGTCTTGATCGCGTCGGAACCGAAGGCCTCCTTGGTCACGCTGGTGACGAAGTCGGTCTGGCCGTGATGGTTGAAGGTTACGGGATAGCCGAGATGGTATTCCAGCTCGTACTTCATCCCGAATGCCTTCATCACGCCCTCGACGATCTCGGTGATGCGCTTCTGCGCGAGCTCGCGGGTCTTCGGCGTCAGCGTGCGGACCGAGCCCTTGATCTCCGCGGTCTGCGGGATGACGTTGAAGGCTTCGCCGGCATTGAGCGCTGTCACCGAGACGACGATCGACTCCAGCGGGTCGGCATTGCGCGAGGCAACCGTCTGGAGGGCGCTGACCAGAGCGCAGGACGCGACGATCGGATCGTTGACGTTGTGCGGCGCGGCCGCATGCCCGCCCTTGCCCTCGATCTTGATGTGGATGCGGTCGGCGGCGGCCATGGCCGGCCCCTTGGCGATCTCGAAGCGGCCGATCGGGATGCCCGGCTTGTTGTGCATGCCGTAGACCTCCTGGATGCCGAAGCGGGTGATGAGCCCGTCGTCGATCATCGCCTTGGCGCCCGCGCCGCCTTCCTCGGCCGGCTGGAAGATCAGCACGGCGGTGCCGTCGAAGTCGCGGGTCTGGCTCAGATACTTCGCCGCGCCGAGCAGCATGGCGGTGTGGCCGTCATGGCCGCAGGCATGCATCTTGCCCGGAATGGTCGAGCGATGCTCGAGATTGGTCTCCTCGTGGATCGGCAGGGCGTCCATGTCGGCGCGCATGGCGATGACCCGGCCGGAATCCTGGCCCTTGCCCTTGATGACGCCGACGACGCCGGTCCGGCCGATGCCCGTGACCACCTCGTCGACACCCCATTCCTTCAGCCTGTCGGCGACGAGGCCGGCAGTGCGGTGGACGTCGTACATCAGCTCGGGGTGGCGGTGGATGTCGCGGCGGATCGCGGTGATTTCGGGGGTCAGCGCCGCGATGATGTCGGTCTTGGGCATCGTATCCTCTGAGATGGCATGGGGCGACCGCGCAGAAAGCGGGTGCCGTCCGTCACGCTAGCCCAGCCCCGGCCCGGCTGTCCAAGCCGGCAGCGCGCAGGGGGCGGGCTTTGGCGGAATGGCAAGGAGCGTTCGGAAGGTCATCGGTGATCTGACCAAAGGCATGGATCGATCTGGGTTACGCTTATGCAATAATCCAGAAAGGCCGTAGCCATGATTTGGCCTTCCTTGACGAATAGCGGAGGCATCCTCCGCTCGGGCCATCGAGATTATCTGGCCTGATCCTTCCCAGTTCCCCTTGCATGTTTGGTAGATGATGCGTCGCTTGTCGTTGCTTGCGTTTGTTTGCGGTTTCTTGCCTTCGGTCGTTCTGGCTGATGTTTCTCCCGAAAAGATATCCTTTCAGCCGCAGGTCAAAGGCCTGGGCTGCCTGAAGCCGGAGACGAAGGCGATGATCGCCGAACTCACCGCCAGGATCGGCCCGATCCAGATCACCTCGACCTGCGGCGGCCGGCATGCCCGCCACTCGCAGCACTACAGCGGCAACGCGATCGACTTCCGGCCGCTGGCGACGTCGGCGCGCAAGGCCGCGGCGGCGGCGCGCTCGCTCGACAGCGTCGGTGGGGTCGGCACCTACTCGAACGGTCTCGTGCATGCCGATGTCGGCACGCGGGAGGCCTCCTGGTACGGCCACAAGCGCAGCCGATACGCCTCCGCCAGCAAGCGAAGCCGCTATGCAAGGCTGGCCCGCAACAGCAACTGACGGGGCCGCTCCGGC
>NZ_JBIWYK010000279.1:0-4208 GCF_044752385.1 Allobosea sp. CER48
ATCCCGCGTCGATGCGCGCACGCCGCGACGGGCGGATGGCGCCCGGATGACAGTGCCGTGAAACGAAAAGGCCCGGCTTGCGCCGGGCCTTCCGTAGGCTTGGTAGGTGGATGGATCAGAAGTCCATGCCGCCCATGCCGCCGCCGCCCATCGGGGGCATCGGGGCGTCCTTCTTCGGCGCCTCGGCGATCATCGCCTCGGTGGTGATCAGCAGGCCCGCGATCGAAGCCGCGTCCTGGATCGCCGTACGCACGACCTTGGTCGGGTCGATGATGCCGGCCTTGACCAGGTCGCCGTACTCGCCGGTCTGGGCGTTGTAGCCCCAGGCGTAGTCCTTCGACTCGACCAGCTTGCCGACCACGACGGCGCCGTCATCGCCGGCGTTGTCGACGATCTGGCGGGCCGGAGCGGCGATCGCCTTGCGGACGATCTCGACGCCGGTCTTCTGGTCGTCGTTCTGGGTCTTGATCGACTTGACCGAGTTCAGCGCGCGCAGGAGGGCGACGCCGCCGCCCGGCAGGATGCCTTCTTCGACCGCAGCGCGGGTCGCGTTCAGGGCATCGTCAACGCGGTCCTTCTTCTCCTTGACCTCGACCTCGGTCGCGCCGCCGACGCGGATCACCGCGACGCCGCCAGCGAGCTTGGCGAGACGCTCCTGGAGCTTCTCACGGTCGTAGTCCGAGGTGGTCTCCTCGATCTGGGCCTTGATCTGGGCGACGCGGGCCTCGATGTCCTTCTTCTTGCCGGCGCCGTCGATGATCGTGGTGTTCTCCTTCTCGATGCGCACGCGCTTGGCGCGGCCGAGCATGTTGAGCGTCACGGTCTCGAGCTTGATGCCGAGGTCTTCCGAGATCATCTGGCCGGCGGTCAGGATCGAGATGTCCTCGAGCATGGCCTTGCGGCGATCGCCGAAGCCCGGAGCCTTGACGGCCGCGACCTTCAGGCCGCCACGGAGCTTGTTGACGACGAGCGTGGCGAGAGCCTCGCCCTCGACGTCCTCGGCGATGATGAGCAGCGGCTTGCCGGTCTGCACGACGGCCTCGAGGATCGGCAGCATCGCCTGCAGCGACGACAGCTTCTTCTCGAAGACGAGGATGTAGGGGTCGTCCAGCTCCGCGATCATCTTCTCGGAGTTGGTGATGAAGTACGGCGACAGGTAGCCGCGGTCGAACTGCATGCCCTCGACGACGTCGAGCTCGGTGTCGGCGGTCTTGGCTTCCTCGACGGTGATGACACCCTCGTTGCCGACCTTCTGCATGGCCTTCGAGATCATCTCGCCGACCGACGAGTCGCCGTTGGCCGAGATCGTGCCGACCTGCGCGACTTCCGCGTTCGAGGTGACCTTCTTCGAGTTCTTCTTGAGGTCCGCGACGATGGCCTCGACAGCGAGGTCGATGCCGCGCTTCAGGTCCATCGGGTTCATGCCGGCCGCAACCGACTTGGCGCCTTCGCGGACGATCGCCTGGGCGAGAACCGTGGCGGTGGTGGTGCCGTCGCCGGCATGGTCGTTCTGGCGCGAAGCGACTTCGCGGACCATCTGGGCGCCCATGTTCTCGAACTTGTCGGCGAGCTCGATCTCCTTGGCGACGGTGACGCCGTCCTTGGTGATGCGCGGAGCGCCGAACGACTTCTCGATCACGACGTTGCGGCCCTTCGGACCCAGCGTGACCTTCACGGCATTGGCGAGAATATCCACGCCGCGCAGCATCTTGTCGCGGGCGTCGGAGGAGAACTTGACGTCTTTGGCAGCCATGAGAGCTACTCCTTGAAATGTATACGGAAGAGAGCGGTCAGGCGGCTATCAGCCGACGACGCCCATGATGTCGGATTCCTTCATGATCAGGAGATCCTGGCCGTCGATCTTGACCTCGGTGCCCGACCACTTGCCGAACAGGACGCGGTCGCCCTTCTTGACATCGAGGGCGACGAGCTTGCCGGCATCGTCACGCGCGCCGGGGCCGACGGCGATGACCTCGCCCTCCTGGGGCTTTTCCTTGGCGGTCTCGGGGATGATGATGCCACCCTTGGTCTTCTCTTCGCCATCCAGGCGGCGGACCACGACGCGGTCATGCAAAGGACGGAACTTCATGGTTCTGTCTTCCTCTCGGTCTCATTCTGTTCGGGCGCCGCGGAAGGGGCCCGGGGGAGACTGTTAGCAGTCATCAGAGGAGAGTGCTAACAGTTGGCTGGGAGATAGGCGCGAGGTTTCGGAGAGTCAAGGAAGCCTGCGACGATAAAGTGAACGCCGCCGGAGACAGTGCCGCAGCCTTCGCCTTCCGGCTGCCGCGAGCGCTAGAACACGCTAAGATGGCCGAATGACGACACCAGCGCCCGATCCCCGTCTAGACGCCATAGCCCGGTCCTGCGTTGCGCTGCACATCCGCATGACGGCGCGGGCGGTGACGCGGGCCTATGACGAGGCGATGCGCCCGAGCGGCCTGAAGATTACGCAGTTCGTGCTGCTCTCGGCGCTCAGCACCGGCCAGTGGAAGTCGGTGACGGAGCTCGCGGAGCGTTTTGCGCTGGAGCGGACATCGCTGACGCGCAATCTCCAGCTGCTGGCCGCCGAAGGGCTGGTCGAACCGGTCGAGTGCCGTGGCCGGGCGTCGGTCTATGCCGTGACCGAGAAGGGCAGGGCTGCGATCGAGGCCGCCATCCCCTATTGGCGTGCGGCCCAGGACAAGATCGAGGGCGGCTACGGCCAGGAGCGCTGGCGCGAGACGCGCGATGGCCTCAAGGCCCTGCGCCGGGCCGCACGCAGCGAACCCTGAGGCGAACCCCGCCCGAACCGGGCCTCGGTTGACCTTGCCGACGCTCTCTCATTATCGTGCAGATACACGAAGGGAGGTCGGCCATGGCGCGTACGGTTGGGGTGGTGTCTCGCGAGGAGCTCGTGGCGGGCGATGGTCTGGGCTTCCTGCGGGGGATCATAGAGGGGCGGAACCCCGCGCCACCTTTCGCCGATGCCATGGATTTCGATCTGGTGGAGGCGGACGAGGGACGTGTCGTTTTCGTCGGCACGCCTTCGCCCCGCTTTTTCAATCCCCTCGGCACGATCCATGGTGGCTGGACGGCGACGATCCTGGATTCCGCCATGGCCTGCGCGGCGCATTCCACGCTGAAGCCGGGCGAGGGCTACACCACGCTGGAGATGAAGCTGAACTATGTCCGGCCCGTCATGCCGGACTCCGGCACCGTGCGCTGCGAGGGCAGGCTGATCCACCGCGGCGGCACGGTCGTGACCACCGAGGGCCGCCTCGTCGACGCGCGCGGCAAGCTCCTGGCGCACGGTACCGAGACCTGCCTCGTATTCCCCGCCCGATCTAGCGCCGGCTGACCGCGACCGCGCCTGCGACGATGAGCAGGGCGCCGAGATAGGTCGTGTACAGCGGCACCTCGCCGAAGACGAAGAAGCCGAGCAGGCTCGCCCAGATCAACGCGGTGTATTCGATGGCCGCCAGGCGCGACGCGGCCGCCTTGGCATAGGCCGAAGTAAGCGTGAGATGGCCGGCGACGCCGAGGATGCCGGCGAAGAGGTAGTTCGCGAGATCCGCGAGCGTCATCGGCACGAAAGCGAATGCCGCGGGGATGGCAAGGCAGAGCGCCGGCCCGATATTCTGGAAGGCGACGATGACCGTGGGGTGCTCCCTGACCGCGATGCGCCGGAGCAGGATCAGGTTGAAGGCGTAGCTCACCGCCGAGAACAGCGCCGCGGCGACGCCGAGGCTGGCGCCGCTGACATGGCCCTGAAGCCTTGGCCAGACCATCACCAGCATGCCGGCGAGACCAAAGGCGAGCGCCTGCAGCACGCGCCGGTCGATGTGTTCCTTGAGCAGGAGCCCGCCGAGCAGCGCGACGAAGACCGGCGCAAGGAAGGACAATGTCAGCGCCTCGGCGAGCGGCAGCACCGAGACCGAGTAGAAGAAGCTGCCGGCCGTCAGCACGACGATCGGCACGCGCGCGATGTTTCCGACGAGGCTGGTACGGGTCGGGCGGGCCGGGCGGGCGATCGCGAGGACGACGAGCGCGCAGGCACCGCCCATCAGGAAACGCATGAACAGCGCGACGATGAAGGGGTGTTGCTGCATCTGCCCCTTGATTACCGCGTCCATGGCGGTGAGCAGGGCGATGCCGAGCGCGGCACGCAGGGCGATCGACGAGGTCATGGTCTCAGGCCGCGTTCCTGGCTGTCCGGGGAAGGGTGCCCG
>NZ_JBIWYK010000280.1:0-4196 GCF_044752385.1 Allobosea sp. CER48
GCGCTCCAGCAGTGTTTCGAGCCATTCGATCAGATCGGAGCGGCTCCGGATCAGCCCGTCATGGATCGCGCGCTCCAGCCCGTGGCTGTAGGCGAAGGCCCCCACCGGGAAGGCCGGGGACAGCCAGGTCATCAGCCGTGCGAGCGCGAGGGTATCAGTCATGATGATGGTGATGGCCGTGTCCATGGGCATGAGCGTGGTGATGATGATGCGCGGGGCCGTGATCCTGCCCGTGGGCGTGATAGGCGCCGTGCACCGGCTGGAAACGCGCCACGATCTCGCGCACGGACGCGCCGAGCCCTTCCAGCATGGCCCGGATGACGTGATCGCGCTGGATCAGGATGCGGTCCTCGTCGATCTGCGCCGGCAGGTGGCGATTGCCGAGATGCCAGGCGAGATGGCGCAGCGGAGAGGCCGGCCCGGGCGTCACCTCGAAGAGCTCCTCCTCCGCCGCGACGATCGCGACGGCGCGGCCATCCTCCAGCACGAGCCTGTCGCCATCGGCGAACAGGACCGGCTCCGGCAGGTCGACCATCACCTTCTCGCCCTGGTCGGTCGTCACCAGCTTGCGGCGCAGATGGCGCGCGGCGTGGTCGAGCCGAAGCGTGCCGGCAGGCTGGTCGCTGCCGCCGTGACTGTGGGAGATGGCGCGGAGCATCGCTTGGCCTCGGGTCAGAACAGGAAATAGCGCTGCGCCATCGGCAGCACGGTTGCGGGCTCGCAGGTCAGGAGTTCGCCATCGGCACGGACCTCATAGGTCTCGGGATCGACCTCCATATGCGGTGTCGCGTCGTTGAGGATCATCGACGCCTTGGAGATGCCGCCGCGGGTGTTCTCGACGGCGAGCATGCCCTTGGCGACGCCGAGCTTCTCCTGCAGGCCGCTGGCGATCGCAGCTTGGCTGACGAAGGTTACGGAGGACATGGCCGGCGCGCGGCCCATGGCGCCGAACATCTGCCGGTAATGCATCGGCTGCGGCGTCGGGATCGAGGCGTTGGGATCGCCCATCGGCGCAGCCGCGATCATGCCGCCGACCAGAACCATCTCCGGCTTCACCCCGAAGAAGGCGGGGTTCCAGAGCACGAGATCGGCGCGCTTGCCGACCTCCACGGAGCCGACATGCTTCGACAGGCCCTGCGCGATGGCGGGGTTGATCGTGTATTTCGCGATGTAGCGGCGCACGCGCAGATTGTCGTTGTCGCCGCTCTCGCCGGGCAGGCGCCCGCGCTGGACCTTCATCTTGTGCGCGGTCTGCCACGTCCGGATCGGCACCTCGCCGACGCGGCCCATCGCCTGGCTGTCGGAGGAGATGATCGAGAAGGCGCCGATATCGTGCAGGATATCCTCGGCCGCGATCGTCTCCTTGCGGATGCGGCTCTCGGCGAAAGCGATGTCCTCAGGGATCGAGGGCGACAGGTGGTGGCAGACCATCAGCATGTCGAGATGCTCGGCGATGGTGTTGTGCGTGTAGGGCCGCGTCGGATTGGTCGAGGACGGGATGACGTTCGGCAGGCCGCAGACCTTGATGATATCCGGCGCATGGCCGCCGCCGGCGCCCTCCGTGTGGAAGGCGTGGATGGTGCGGCCCTTGAAGGCGGCGACCGTGTCCTCGACGAAGCCGCTCTCGTTCAGCGTGTCCGTATGGATCATCACCTGGACGTCGTGGTCGTCGGCGACGGCAAGGCAGTTGTCGATCGCGGCCGGGGTCGTGCCCCAGTCCTCGTGCAGCTTCAGCGCGCAGGCGCCGCCCTCGATCATCTCGACGAGCGCGGCCGGCTTCGAGGCATTGCCCTTGCCGGAGAGGCCGAGATTGATCGGCACCGCATCGAAAGACTGGATCATCCGGCCGAGATGCCACGGACCGGGCGTGCAGGTCGTCGCAAGCGTGCCATGCGCCGGGCCGGTGCCGCCCCCGAGCATCGTGGTGACGCCCGACATCAGCGCCTCCTCGATCTGCTGGGGGCAGATGAAGTGGATGTGCGCGTCGACACCCCCGGCGGTGAGGATCTTGCCTTCGCCCGCGATGGCTTCGGTTCCCGGGCCGATGACGATGGTGACGCCGGGCTGCATATCCGGGTTGCCGGCCTTCCCGATGGCGACGATCCGGCCGTCCTTCAGGCCGATATCGGCCTTCACGATGCCCCAGTGGTCGACGATCAGCGCGTTGGTGATGACGGTGTCGACCGCCCCCTCGGCCCGGCTCGCCTGACTCTGGCCCATGCCGTCGCGGATGACCTTGCCGCCACCGAACTTCACCTCCTCGCCATAGACGGTGAAATCCTTCTCGACCTCGATGATCAGCTCGGTATCGGCGAGGCGGACGCGGTCGCCGACCGTGGGCCCGTACATCTGCGCATAGGCGGCATGGGAGAGCTTGGCCGGCATCAGAGTTTCCCCATCACCTTCTGCTGGAAGCCGTAGACGGCGCGCGCCCCGCCGAGCGGGACGAGGCGGACCTCGCGCTGCTGGCCGGGCTCGAAGCGCACGGCCGTGCCCGCGGCGATGTCGAGCCGCATGCCGCGCGCCAGAGTGCGGTCGAAATCGAGGGCCTCGTTGGTCTCGAAGAAGTGGTAGTGCGAGCCGACCTGGATCGGCCGGTCGCCGGTATTGGCGACAATCAGCGTGAGCTGCTGCGCGCCGGCGTTGAGGATGATGTCACCTTCGGCCGGGAAGACCTCGCCGGGGATCATGGTCTCAGGCTCCCGCGACGAGCCAGAGGCCGGCGAGCGCCGTGAGCCCGCCGGCCATGCGCACCGCGATCCGGCCACGATGCGAAACTGCGTTGCCGGCAAAGCCGATGCCGACGCCGATGCCGTGCAGCAGCGCCGTGGCGAGCGCGAAGCCGGCCGTGAACGTCGCGCTCGTCGCCTCGCCGAGCTCGCCGCCATGGGCATAGCCGTGGAACAGCGCGAAGAACCCGACCACGGCCATGCCGACCGGCATGGGCACCTGCAGCGCCACGAGCGCGAGCAGACCGAGAACGACGACGGAGGCCGCGACCACCGGCTCGACGAAAGGCAGGCCGATGCCGAGGCGCGCCGCGACGAAGCCGAGCATCATGGTAGCGACGAAGGCGCCGGGAATCGCCCAGACGGCTCGGCCGCCGACGAGGAACGCCCAGAGGCCGACGCCGACCATCGCCAGGATATGGTCCGCACCGAAGAGGGGGTGCGAGAAGCCGGCAGCCAAGGAGCCGTGTTCGGCGGGGTCAAGATGCGCGAAGGCCGGGCTCGCGGCAGCCAGACTCAGGATCAGGGCGATCGACAATCTCTTCATGGCAGCCTCCGGCTTCAACGAATCGGTTCGTGGACGGTGACGAGCTTGGTGCCGTCCGGAAAAGTGGCTTCGACCTGCACGTCGTGGATCATCTCGGCGACGCCTTCCATGACCTGTGCGCGGGTCACGACATGGGCGCCGGCCTCCATCAGCTCGGCTACACTGCGACCGTCGCGCGCGCCCTCGACGATGAAATCGCTGATCAGCGCGATGGCCTCGGGATGGTTGAGCTTCACCCCGCGCTCGAGCCGGCGCCGGGCGACCATGGCCGCCATGGAGATCAGCAGCTTGTCCTTCTCGCGCGGGGTCAGGTTCATGCCGTCAGTCCCTAGATTTGCCAGACCTTGGGCAGCTCCCGGCCGCCCAGCAGAAGCGTCAGCAACGGCTCCAGCCGCCGCCTGAGCGCGAGCCCGGTCTCCTCGACCAGGCGCGCGAGAAACTTGCCGTTCCAGGCGCTGGCGCCACCGCCAGGCCCGATGATCGCCCGGGCCGGCTCCAGAAAGCGCTCGGGCGCGACCCCGGCAAAAAGCACCGTCGCCATGGCCCGCCGGCCGGCCAAGGCCGGCGGCGGCGCAAGCAGCGCGGCGATATCGCCCGCGACGCGCAGGTCGTCGGCGAACAGCAGATGACCGTCGCGCCGAATGCGCCATCGGTCGTGCAGATGGCCGCTGCTCAGCGTCTCGCCCATGGCCATGCGGCCGAAGAGAATGGCCTCGACGGCGACCAGTTCGGCATCGCCCGCAAGGTCGGCTTCCAGGCGGCGGGAGAGGCGCCCGCCGTCGAACAGGATGGTCTCCTGCGGCAGCCATGCCAGACGCGCGCCGGCGGCAAGCCGCAGGTGGTTGTCGACGACCGCATCCGCGCCCGTCGAGCGATAGACCCGCTCGCAAGCCTGTGTCGTGACGCAGGCCGCCGCCTGC
>NZ_JBIWYK010000281.1:0-4193 GCF_044752385.1 Allobosea sp. CER48
TCAATCCTCGCGTTCGCGCTGGGCCGGAGCCTCCTCGGTCTCGTCGATCGGCTCCCCGGGAATCACATAGCTGCCCTTGAGCCAGCGGCCGAGGTCGATATCGGCGCAGCGGGACGAGCAGAACGGCTTGTATCGCGCCACCGCGGGCTTGCCACAGATCGGGCAAGGCTTCGCAGCAGGCGCAGGCTTGTTTTTCTCAGTCATATTTGAGCGTGATGCCTCCATCGACCACGAGTTCGATGCCGGTGACATAGCGCGCCTCGTCACTGGCAAGGAAGAGCGCGGCATGGGCGACGTCCCAGGCTTCGCCCATATGCCCCATCGGGACCTGGGCGGCGCGGGCCGCCCACATCGCCTCGACATCGCCATGGCCATAGGCTTCTGCCAGCCCGGCCGAGTGCTCGACCATCGGCGTCTTCATCAGCCCTGGCAGGATCGCGTTCACGCGGATCTTCTGTGGTGCGAATTGCACGGCCGTGGTTCGGGTCAGCTGGTTCAGCGCGGCCTTGGTCGCGGAATAGCTCGCATAGGGAACGCCGGTATGCCGGATCGAGGCGATCGATGAGATGTTGATGATCGAACCGCCCGCGCCCGTCTCCTCGAACTGGCGCTGCATCACAGGCACCACGTGCTTCATCGCCAGGAAGGCACCGGTCAGATTGACGCGAAACACCCGCTCCCAGACATCCTCGGGCAGGTCGACGACGCTGCCCACCTCGGCGATGCCGACATTGTTGTCGAGAATGTCGATCCGGCCGTAGCGCCCGAGCGCATGGGCGACGAGATCGGCGACCTGCTCGGCCTTCGTGACATCCGTCTTGAGCGCGAAAGCCTCGCCGCCCTCGTTGCGGATGATCCCGGCGGTTTCTTCGGCGGCATCGCGATTGATGTCGGCGCAAACGACGCGCGCACCTTCACGGGCAAAGATGGTCGCCGTCGCCTTGCCGTTGCCCCAGCCCGGCCCACTCGATCCCGCGCCGGCCACGACCGCGACCTTGCCGCTCAGACGCCCTGTCATTTCTGCGTTCCTCCCTCGCGCGCCTGTTCCAGAGGCGCGTGCGGCGAGAGGATCAGGCGGCGGGCGCGGACAGGCAACCCCTCAGGCGGCGTTCATCCAGCCGAAGCGGATCGGAAAGCCCTCGCCGCCGAGCAGATTGACCGTCTCATAGAGAGGCAAGCCGACGACGCCGGTATAGGAGCCGACCAGCTTGACGACGAATGAGCCGGCAACGCCCTGGATCGCGTAGCCGCCGGCCTTGCCGCGCCATTCGCCCGAGGCGAGGTAATTCTCGATGTCCTCGGTCGAGAGGCGCTTGAAACGCAGCCGCGTCTCGACGATGCGCTCGCGAATGGCGCCCGAAGGCGTCACCAATGCGACGCCGGTATAGACGCGGTGTGCACGGCCGGAGAGCAGGCGCAGGCAGGCCGCCGCCTCGTCGACGATTTCAGCCTTTGGCAGGATACGCCGACCGACGGCGACCACCGTGTCAGCCGCGACGATATAGCACCCTTCCAGATCCGACCGGGCCCGTGCGCCTTCGCGAGCGGCTTCGGCTTTCTCGCGCGCAAGCCGGCGGGCGAGGTCGCGCGGGCGCTCGCCCTTGTGCGGCGCCTCGTCGAGATCTGCCGGCAGCAGCGCATCCGGCTTGAGCCCGGCCTGTTCCAGCAATGCAAGGCGCCGGGGCGAAGCCGAGGCGAGCACGAGCATCGGCCGCCAACCGGGATGTTTCGGGGAGGAAAAGAGACTCAAAGACGACCTGACGCGTTTCGCACGCCGACGCGACCGGCGCGCCACCAGCCTTAGAGCATTTCGGCGGCGCGATAAATCCGCAACCGCAGCGCGCGGGAGGCATGGCAACTGCGGCTGAAGGCGGTCGTCCCGCGCTCAGTGCATAAAAGTCAGGCGGGAGAACTGGTATACCAATAGTTGCCAAGCGCGGCTCGCAACGGCAGACTTCATGCCCCTCGGCGTTACGCCGCGTCCTTTCGGGAGTTCATCCATGCCGAGCACGCGCAGGTCATCGCGCTCAGCCATAGCGGCAGGAGCAGATGCGCAGGTGCTTGCCGCGCGCGTGCTGACCATGCAGGCGGAAGCCGGGCTCACCATAGCGATGCGGATGCCGATCCTGTTTAGAGGCGCCTTCGGTGACAGCCGTGGCCAGCGCGAGGCGACGAAGGCCGTGCTGGAAAAGGTTTCCGCCGTCGTCGAGAGCAGCGTGGCTGCCACCCAGGCGACCACCGCACTGTGGTGGGGCATGGCGCTGCATCTGCCCGGCCAGTTTGACCTTGCGGCGGCGGCGGTCAGGGTCGCCGACAGCACGCTCGAGCCCTTCGCGCGGCGCACGCGCGCCAACGCCGCCCGGCTCACGGGCAACCGGCGCTAGAAGAGCGCACCGCTCCGCGGAAGTAACTCAGATGGGATTCTGCGGAGCATCCCCGCCCGTCCCGGCGATCGCTGCCTGCTGATTGTGCTCTCGCTCCAGCTTGCGGTACCGCGCCACGCTCACCGGAATCAGCGCCAGATAGGCCACGACGACGACGGTCAACACCTCGAAGGTGTAGGCGAAGAGCAGCCCCGCCACGATCACCACCGCGACGAAGATCGGCAGGACCTGCGTACGCGGGATACGCGTGCCGAGCGTCTTGCCGGCATAGCAGGGAATGCGCGAGATCGTCAGGAAGGCGATGAACAGGATGTAGATACCGACGAAGAGCGCGCCGTACTCCTGCACGGGAACACCGATGATGTGGAGATAGACCGGCAGCATCGCCGTGATGGCGCCGGCCGGCGCGGGCATGCCGACGAAGAAGTCCTTCTGCCAGTCCGGCCGGTCGGGGTCGTCGATCATGACGTTGAAGCGGGCGAGACGCAGCGCCATGGCGCAGGCCAGCGTCAGCACGATGATCCAGCCGAAGGACTTCAGGTCGTGCAGGACGAAGATCCACAGCACGTAGCCTGTGGCGACGCCGAAATTGACGAAATCCGACAACGAATCAAGTTCGGCGCCGAAGCGCGACGTGCCCTTGAGCAGGCGTGCCAAGCGACCGTCGACGCCATCGAGTGCGGCAGCGATCAGGATGCAGATCGTTGCCGTCTCGAGCTTGCCCTCGACCACGAGGCGCATCGCTGTCAGGCCGAGGCAGAGCGCCAGCAGCGTGATGACGTTGGGCGCCAGCAATCTGAAGGGAATCGGCTTGAAGCGAGCGCGCTTCGATTCAGCGCGCTCGGGCTCGAAGGGAGGAAACAGGTCGCTCATGCCAGCCGAAATACGCGGTTTCTCGGGTCTGCGCTAGCGGCGGCAGGCGAAGCGGGGAGCGTCGTCCCCACCCTGCCCTCAGATGTCGCGGAAGCAGCGTGCGACCGGCTCGTTCCCGCTCATGTCCGCCAGCACCGTCTCGCCGGCGATTGCGGTCTGCCCGACACCGATCAACGGCACGACGTGCGTCGGCAGGTAGACGTCGACGCGAGAGCCGAAGCGGATGAGGCCAAACCGCTCTCCGGTCCCCAGCGTATCGCCCTGCTTGACGAAGGGCACGATGCGGCGCGCGATCAGGCCAGCGATCTGCACGACGCCGACGACGCCGGAGGTCGTCTCGATCGCCAGCGCATTACGTTCGTTGTCGTCGCTCGCCTTGTCGAGCTCGGCATTCAGGAAGAGACCCGGCGTATACGCGATCCTGGCGATCCGGCCGGGAACCGGCGCGCGGTTCACGTGGCAATCGAAGACGTTCATGAAGATCGAGATGCGCGTCATCGGCTCGGCCGGCAGCTCGAGCTCCGGCGGCGGCAGCGCCTGCGCGATCTGGCTGACGCGCCCGTCGGCCGGCGAGATCACCAGCCCTTCCCGTTGCGGCGTCACGCGGACCGGGTCTCGGAAGAAATAGCAGATCCACACCGTGATGATGGCGCCGATCCAGCCGAAGGGCGACCAGAGATTGGCGAGGATGATTGTGGCGACCAGCCCGATCGCGATGAAGACATAGCCTTCCTTGTGGATCGGCACGATCACCTTGCGGACGGAATCGACGAGAGACATGAGGCAGCTTCCGTTAGGCTTGCGGCTTCGGGCACGCATGAATGGCTTTGCCGCGATACCGGAGCCGGCCGCAGGCGTTGCGCTGATTTAGGGCGTTCCGATGCGCAGGGAAAGCCCGGAAACTGCGACATTGCGGCCGGTGCACCGCTTTGGGGC
>NZ_JBIWYK010000282.1:0-4187 GCF_044752385.1 Allobosea sp. CER48
GACGGTATGTTCCGACTCCTGCTTGCCGATGAACAGCCGGGTCAGCCCGTCCGAGAGCCTGTCCATGTACAGGAACAGGACCGGCGTGATGAACAGCGTCAGCACCTGGGAGATCATCAGGCCGCCGACGACGGCGATGCCGAGCGGCTGGCGCAATTCAGCGCTCGCGCCCGCACCGAGCGCGATCGGCAGCGTTCCCATCAATGCCGCAAGCGTCGTCATCAGGATCGGCCGGAAACGCATGAGGCAGGCCCGGTGGATGGCCTCCTTCGCCGCCTCCCCTTCGCGCCGGAGCACCAGGGCGACGTCGATCATCATGATCGCGTTCTTCTTGACGATGCCGATCAGCATCAGCAGGCCGATGATGGCGATGACCGAGAGGTCCATATCGAAGAGCCTGAGTGCCCCGAGCGCGCCGATCGCAGCCGAAGGCAGGCCGGTCAGGATCGTCAGCGGGTGGATGAAGCTTTCGTAGAGGATGCCGAGCACGATGTAGATCGTCAGGATCGCTCCGGCGATGAGCAGACCCTGGTTCGCCAGCGAATCCTGGAAGGTCTTGGCGGTTCCGGCGAGTGTGGTCGAGAGGGACTTCGGCAGGCCGATCTGCTCCTTGAGCGCGTTGATGCGATTGACGCTGTCACCGAGCGCGACGCCGGCCGGCAGATTGTAGGAGATGGTCACTGCCGGCAGCTGGCCGAGCTGATTGACCGTGAGCTGGCCGGCCGTGCGCTCGACCCGGGCGAAGGACCCGAGCGGGATCAACGTACCGTTCTTGGCCCGCACGCGGATGGCGTTCAGGCGCTCGGGCGTCCAGCGCTCGTTCGGGTTGAACTCGACGACGACGTTGTAGTTGTCGCCGGTCGTGTAGATCGTCGAGACCTGCCGGACGCCGAAGCCGGAATAGAGCGTCGAGCGCAGGATGTCGGCCCCGATGCCGAGCGCATTGGCCTTGTCGCGGTCGATGGTGAGCGTGGCCTGCAGGGCGTTGTTCTGGAGATCGGTCGTAACGTCGGCGAAGATCGCGCGGTCGCGGCTCATCGCATCGGCCAGGCGCAGGGACCAGTCGTTCATCAGCGCCTGATCCAGCCCCTGGACGACGAGCTGATACTGGCTCTTGGAGGACCGCGCCCCGATGTTCAGGTTCTGGACGGGGACCATGTAGGTGTTGATGCCCGCCACCTGCGCAAGGTCGCGCCGCAGCGAACCGAGCACCTGCGGCAGTTTCGGGCGCTCGTCGAGCGGCTTCAGCTCGACGAAGAGGCGCCCGGAATTGAGCGCGCTGCCGCCCCCGCCATTGCCGCCGACCGACGAGGCGACATGCGCGACGTAGGGCGACTTGCGGAAGATGTCGGCGACCTCCGATTGCAGCTTCAGCATCGCGTCGAAGGAGATGTCCTGCCGCGCCTCGGTCGAGACCTGTAGCTGGCCGATATCCTCCTGCGGGAAGAAGCCCTTCGGCGTCGTCTGCAACAGCCAGACGGTTCCGGCCATCGTCAGGAAGAAGGCCAGCAGCATCAACGGCTGGAAGCGCAGGCAGAACGTCAGCCCATAATCATAGCCGGCGAGCAGCTTGTCGAAGCCCTTCTCCAGAACGCGGCCCAGCGCGTTCTCCTGATGGTGCTCGGAGTACCCCGAGAGGAGGCGCGAGCACAGCATCGGCGTCAGCGTCAGCGAAACGAAGGCGGAGGCGAGGATCGAGACCGTCACCACCACGGCGAACTCGTTGAAGATGCGGCCGATCACGCCGCCCATCAGCAGCACGGGTATGAAGACGGCAACCAGCGAGAGCGAGATCGAGATGATGGTGAAGCCGATCTCGCTCGCCCCTTTCAGCGAGGCCTCATAAGCCGAGAGCCCGTCCTCCTCCATGTGCCGGACGATGTTCTCCAGCATGACGATGGCGTCGTCGACCACGAGGCCGACCGAAAGCGTGAGGCCGAGCAGCGAGATGTTGTCGATCGAGAAGTCGAGCATGTACATCGCGGCAAGCGTCGCGATGATCGAGATCGGCACGGCGACCGCCGGGATGAAGGTCGCGGCGATCCGGCGCAGGAAGACGAATATCACCATGATCACCAGCGCAATGGTGAGCAGCAGGGTGAATTGCACGTCCTCCACCGCCTGGCGGATCGAAGTGGAGCGGTCGTTGAGCAGGGAAAGCGCAGCGGCGGCCGGCAGTTGCTCCTCGAAGGCCGGGATCATCGCCTTGACGCGATCGACGACTTCCACGGTGTTGGCGTCGGGCTGGCGCTGCACTGCCAGCACGATGGCCGGGGTGCCGTCGTAGGTGCTGCGGGTCTGCGTGTTCTCCACGGAGTCGATCACCTTGGCGACGTCGCCGAGCCTGACCGGCTTGCCGCCGCGGGTCGCGATGATGACGCTGGAGAACTGGGCGGCGTTGGCGAGCTGCGTCTGCGCCTGAATGGTCAACTGCTGCGCGGTGTTCTGGATCGTGCCGACCGGCGTGTTGGCGTTGGCAGCGGTGATGGCCAACTGCAGCTCGTCGAGGCCGATGCCGCGTGCGGCGAGCGCCGTCGGGTCGATCTGGATGCGAACCGCGTATTTCTGGCTACCGAAAATCAGGACCTGCGCGACACCGTCGACGGTCGACAGTGCCGGCGAAATCACCTGTTGTGCGAAAGCATCGAGCTGCGAAAGCGGCACGACATCGCTCTTCAGCGCCATCAGGATGATCGGCGCATCGGCCGGGTTCACCTTTCGGTAGCTCGGCGGCGTCGTCATCTCGATCGGCAATTGCCTGAGCGTGCGGGTGATCGCGGCCTGCACGTCGGCCGCGGCGGCGTCGATGTCACGGTTCAGCACGAACTGGATGGCGATCGACGTCGCGCCTTGGGAATTCGTGGTCGAGATCGAGTCGATGCCGGCGATGGTGCCGAACTGCTTGATCAGCGGGGTCGCGATCGATGTCGCCATGGTATCCGGCGACGCGCCCGGCAGCTGGGCCGAGACGTTGATGACCGGGAACTCGGCCCGCGGCAGCGCCGCGACCGGCAGGAAGCGCCATGCGAACAGCCCCGCCAGCACCAGCGAGACCGACATCAGGATCGTGGCGACGGGGTGCTTGATGCAGAAGGAGGAGACGTTCATGACCGCTCCGCCCCTGCGACCGGCGTGCTCTGCTGCGGCTTCTCGCCGGTCGCGGCGCGTTCGCGCACCCGGCTGCCCTGCTTCAGGCGCATCTGGCCATCGATGACGACCCGCTCGCCCGGGGCCACACCCTCGAGCACGGCGGTCTTGTCGCCGTCGCTCAGGGCGATCTTGAGCTGACGCAGGTCGACGGTGGAATCCGGCTTCACGACGAAGGCGTACGGGCCTTTCTGCCCGGTCTGGACGGCGACCGTCGGGATTACGGCGACACCCGTCAGCGTCTCCGGGATGATCTCCACATCGACATACTGGCCGGGCCAGAGACTGAGGTCGTCATTGGCGAAGGCGGCCTTGGCGGTGATGGTTCCCGACGTCATGTCGACCGTCGAATCGACGAAGTTGAGCTTGCCTTCCGCCGGCGGGCGGCCCGAGTTCGGAACGCGCGCCGTCACCGATATCGGCCTGGCCGCGGCAAGTGCGCCCTGCAGTGTCGAAAGCTCGTGCTCGGGCATGGCGAAGGACACGCGCAGCGGCTTCATCTGCGTGATCGTCAACAGGCCGCTGGTGGCGCTGCTGCTGTTCGCATTGGCATTGACGAGGTTGCCGGGCGTGACCTGCACCGCTCCGATCCGGCCGTCGATCGGCGCCGTGATCCGCGTATAGCCCAGCTTCAGCCGGTCCGCATCCAGCGTGGCGTGATCGCCCTGGATGCTTGCCGCCGATGCGCGCTCGTCGGCAGTCGCCTGATCGACCTGGGCCTGAGTGCCGGAATTGCGCGCGAGCAGCTGCTTGTAGCGATCGAGGTCCGCGACGTTGCGGTTATGGGTCGCCTCGTCGCGCGCCAGCAACGCCTCGTCCTTGGCGATCTGGGCCTTGATGTCGCGATCGTCGAGCGTGAAGAGCAGGTCGCCGGCCTTGACGAACTGTCCGTCCGTCACGTGCTGCTGCATGATCTGGCTATCGATGCGCGAGCGCACGATGACGCTCGCCGGCGTCTCGACGAAACCGATGGCACGCTTGCGCACCGGAAAATCGGACTGAACCGCCGGTGCCGAAACGACAGCCACCGGCGCGTCGCC
>NZ_JBIWYK010000283.1:0-4183 GCF_044752385.1 Allobosea sp. CER48
AAGGCCAAGGCTGCCGAGACGGCCACCGAAGCGGCCGAGCCTGCTGCCGTGACCACCAAGCCTGCCCGCAAGCGCAAGGCCGCCAAGGGCGAGGAGACTTCCGTATGAGCGTCGCCAATCCTCGCGAGGGCGAGGACGAGATCGAGGCCTCGCGCGCGCCGCTCATCGAGCATCTGATCGAGTTGCGCTCGCGGCTGATCAAGTCGCTGATCGCCTTCCTGATCATGTTCTTCGTCTGCTTCGGCTTCTCGACGCAGATCTACAACATCCTGGTCCTGCCCTATGTCTGGGCAGCGGGCAGCGCCGCCAATGCGCAGCTGATCTATACCGGCCCGCTCGAGCTGCTCTTCACCCACATCAAGGTGGCGGCCTTCGGCGCCGGCTTCTTCGCGTTCCCCGTGATCGCGACGCAGGTCTACAAGTTCGTCGCGCCCGGCCTCTACAAGAACGAGAAGGCCGCCTTCGCCCCCTATCTGGTTGCGACGCCGCTGTTCTTCACGCTGGGTGCGTTGCTGGTCTTCTTCTTTGCCATGCCGGTGCTGATGAAGTTCTCGCTCGGCATGCAGCAGGCCGCGACCGAGACGCAGGCGGGCATCGCGCTGCTGCCGAAGGTCAGCGAGTATCTCTCGCTGATCATGACGCTGATCTTCGCCTTCGGCATCGCCTTCCAGCTGCCGGTGATCCTGACCTTGCTCGGCCAGGCGGGAATCATCGATTCGCAGTTCCTGAAGGACAAGCGCCGCTACGCCATCGTCTTCGTCTTCGTCGTGGCGGCGGTGCTGACCCCGCCGGACGTGATCTCGCAACTGATGCTCGCGATCCCGATGATGCTGCTCTACGAGCTCTCGGTGTTCTCGGTGCGCCGTGTCGAGAAGAAGGGCGAGGCCGCGAAGGCGGCAGAAGAGGCCGCGGAGTAAGGACGCCGGCGTCATGCTCGCCTCGTCGCGAGCATCCGCGTCCCGAGTGCTGCATCCGCGAAGACCAGGATGGTCGAGATGGGCCCGACCATGACGCGATTGGCGCGTCGATTGCCGATCTCGGTGGTTCCCTCGCGCGCGATCCCGGTCTAGAGCATCCTGCGCTGCATTCCGCAGCGATGCATGGCCGGACGACGATGTACGACATCAGATGGATTCGCGAGAACGCCGCGGCGTTCGATGGAGGCTTGACGCGACGGGGCCTGGAGCCGCTGTCGTCGTCGCTGCTCGCGCTCGACGATGTCCGCCGCTCGGCCATCGCCAAGGCGCAGGCCGTGCAGGAACGCCGCAACGCGCTCTCCAAGGAGATCGGCAAGGCGATGGGCGCGAAGGATGTCGCGCTCGCCGACAAGCTCAAGGCCGAGGTCGCGGCGCTCAAGGAAGAGCAGCCGGCGCTCGAGGCCGAGGAGAAGGCCGCCAAGGAGGCGCTCGACGAGAAGCTCGCCGCCATCCCGAACACGCCCTTCGACGATGTGCCGGTTGGCGCCGACGAGCACGGCAACGTCGTGCTGCATGCGCATGGCGAGAAGCCGGAGGAGCGGGGGCTGCTCAAGGGCGTCAACGACCCGAAGCAGCATTTCGAGCTGGGCGAGGCGCTCGGCCAGATGGATTTCGAGAAGGCGGCCAAGCTCTCGGGCGCGCGTTTCGTCGTGCTGGAGAAGCAGATCGCGCGGCTCTCGCGGGCGATCGGGCAGTTCATGCTCGACATCCATACAGAGGAGCACGGCTATACCGAGGTGAACCCGCCGTTGCTGGTCCGCGACGACGCGATGTTCGGTACCGCGCAGCTGCCGAAGTTCCGCGAGGACCAGTTCCGGGCCGGCGACGAGCACTGGCTGATCCCGACCGCGGAAGTGCCACTCACCAATCTGGCAAGGGAATCAATCCTTTCCGAGGAGGAGCTTCCACTTCGATTCACGGCGCTTACGCCCTGTTTCCGCTCGGAGGCGGGTTCGGCCGGGCGCGATACGCGCGGCATGCTGCGCCAGCACCAGTTCGAGAAGGTCGAGCTCGTCTCGATCACCGCACCGGAGAAGTCGCGCGAGGAGCATGAGCGCATGCTCGCCTGCGCCGAGGCCGTGCTGAAGAGGCTCGACCTGCATTATCGCGTGATGACGCTGTGCACCGGCGACATGGGCTTCGCCTCGCAGAAGACCTACGACATCGAGGTCTGGCTGCCCGGGCAGAAGACCTATCGCGAGATCTCGTCCTGCTCAGTCTGCGGCGATTTCCAGGCCCGGCGGATGAACGCCCGCTACAAGACCAGGGACGGCAAGGGGCCGTTCTTCGTCCATACTCTCAACGGCTCGGGCACGGCTGTCGGCCGGGCGCTGATCGCGGTGATGGAGAACTACCAGAACGCCGATGGCTCGATCACCGTGCCGGAGGCGCTGACGCCGTATATGCGCGGCGTGACCAAGATCGAGAAGGCGGCCTGAGATGCGCATCCTCGTCACCAATGATGACGGCATCCATGCCGAAGGCCTGGAAGTGCTGGAGCGCATCGCGCGCCAGCTCTCCGACGATGTCTGGGTCGTGGCGCCGGAGACCGACCAGTCCGGCGTCGCCCACTCGCTGTCGCTGTCGAACCCGCTGCGGCTGCGCCAGATCAGCGAGAAGCGCTTCGCCGTGGCGGGCACGCCGACCGATTGCGTGATCATGGCGGTGCGCTCGGTCATGGCGGAGGCGCGGCCGGACCTCGTGCTCTCGGGCGTCAACCGCGGCTCGAACGTCGCGGAGGACGTGACCTATTCCGGGACCATCGCCGCTGCGATGGAAGGGACGCTGCTCGGCATCCCGTCGATCGCGGTCAGCCAGGCCTACTCACCGGGTGACCGCACCGATATCCGCTGGGACTGTGCCGAACACCATGCGCCGGGCATCATCCGCCGCCTGCTGGAGGAGGGCATTCCCGAGGGCGTGCTCTTCAACCTCAACTTCCCGAACGCGGGGCCCGGCGATGTGCAGGGCGTTTCCGTCACCGTGCAGGGCCGGCGCGACCAGGAGCTGGTCAAGCTCGAGCCGCGCAAGGACGGGCGTGGCAACCCCTATTACTGGATCGCCTTCCAGCGCAGCCGCAAGGAGCCGGCGAACGGCACCGATCTGCGCGCCATGGCCGAGAACCGCATCTCGGTCACGCCGCTCGAGCTCGACCTGACGCATGAGCCGACGCTGACCCGCTTTGCGCAGGTCTTCGCCTGAAGCGCGCCGGGGAGGGCGGCATGAGCAAGGAGGTGCCGTCCAGCGAGGGCGAACGCACCGTGGCCTTCCTGCTCTCGCTGAGGGCGCGGGGTGTGCGCGACCTGCCGCTGTTGCGCGCGATGGAGCGCGTGCCGCGTGATCGTTTCGCGCCGGCCCGCTTCGCCGACCTTGCGCGCGAGGACGTCTCCGTTCCGCTACCCTGTGGCCAGACGATGACCGCGCCGCATACCGTCGCCAACCTGCTCGGCGCGCTCGACATGCAGATGGGCGCGCGCGTGCTCGAGGTCGGCACCGGTTCCGGCTATGTGTCGACGCTGCTGGCGGCGCTGGGCGGCGAGGTGGTTTCGCTGGAGCGCTATCGCTCGCTGGCGCTCGCGGCGCATGAGCGTGTCAGCGGCAGCGGTTTCGGCAAGCTCATCGATCTGCGCCATGCCGATGGATTCCAGCCCGACCGGACGCTGGGGCGGTTCGATCGCATCCTCGTCAATGGCGTCACGCAGACCGTGCCCGAGGCGCTGCTGATGCGACTTTCGAACGGGGGGCGCCTTGTCGGAGCCTTGCGGATCGAGGGCATCGCGCGGCGCGTCGTGGTCACGCGTGTCGGTGACGACGAGTTCGACCATGCGACCGGGCCAGTCTTGCGTCTGCCGCCGCTCGTGCCCGGAATCTCGCGCGCCCTCTGATGCCGGCCGAGCCGAGGCCGGCGTCCCGACGCGCCGATGGGCCTTGCCGATAGTCCCGGAGAAAAATCCAAAAAAGTGAATCGGGATTCGCGGGCGAAACGCTTTCGTAACCTCAACGGGACTTTAATGCCCGTCATCGAGTTGCGTCGTTCGCGAGTACTCTGTTCATGCGTAGCCAAGCCGGATCGATCAATCATCGCGCTCTCCGTCGCCTGTCGACGGTGTGCCTGCTTGCCATCGGTGTCAGCGCCTGTTCCTCGGATGCGCTGCGCTTCACCGAGACACCTTTCGACAATCCGTTCAGGACGGCCCAGGCGCCTG
>NZ_JBIWYK010000284.1:0-4173 GCF_044752385.1 Allobosea sp. CER48
CCAAATCGGGGCCATTGTTTTGCCGACCGCCTCTCATGACGCCGCCATTCACTATGAACCCGACGAGCAGGTCGAGCGCATCAAGGCGGAGGTGATACGCAAGCTCTCCTACTCGCTCGGAAAGGACCCGGCTGTCGCGCAGGCGCATGACTGGCTGACGGCGGCGATTCTTGCCGCGCGGGACCACGTTATCGACGTCTGGCAGAAATCGACCCGCGAGAGCTATGCGACCGGCAGGAAGCGGGTCTACTACCTCTCACTGGAATTCCTGATCGGCCGCTCGCTCGCCGACACGCTGAACAATCTCTGCCTGACCGGAGCTATGGCCCAGGCTCTGCGTGAACTTGGCGTCGACCTCGCCGATATCGAGAACCTCGAACCGGACGCTGCCCTCGGCAATGGCGGCCTCGGCCGGCTCGCCGCCTGCTACATGGAGGCCATGGCCTCGACCGGCGTTCCGGCGCTTGGCTACGGCATCCGCTACGATCACGGGCTGTTCAAGCAGCGCATCGATGGCGGCCGCCAGATCGAAGTGCCCGAGGATTGGCTGTCCTTTCGCAATCCATGGGAATTCGAGCGGCGCGAAAGCGCCTACAAGATCGGTTTCGGCGGAACCGTGACCGCCACCGAAAAGCCCGGGCAGGTGTTCTGGGCCCCGCAGGAAACGATCTTCGCCGTCGCCTACGATACGCCCGTCGTCGGCTGGCAGGGACGTGACGCCAATACCTTGCGACTGTGGCGTGCGCGGGCGATGCACCCGCTGTCGCTCGATGCCTTCAACCAGGGCGACCTGGTCGGCGCCGTGGCCGAGCGCAACCGTGCGGAAGCGATCTCGAAGGTGCTTTACCCGAATGACTCGACCCCGGTCGGGCAGGAATTGCGCCTGCGTCAGGAGTTCTTCTTCACCTCCGCCTCGCTGCAGGATCTCATCCGGCGGCACCATCGCCAGTTCGGGGGGCTCGACAACCTTGCCGGGAAGGCGTCGATCCAGCTCAACGATACGCATCCGTCGCTTGCGGTCGCGGAGCTCATGCGCCTGCTGATCGACGAGCACGAGATTGAATGGGAGCGGGCCTGGGAGATCACGACGGCGACGATCTCCTACACCAACCACACGCTGCTGCCGGAAGCGCTGGAGACCTGGCCGGTCGCCCTGATGGAGCGGCTCCTGCCGCGCCATATGCAGATCATCTTCGGCATCAACGCCCGCTTTCTCGACGCCATCCGCCGCGATGCCCCCGATTCCGACCTCTCCGCCCTCTCCCTCATCGACGAATTTCATGGGCGGCGGGTGCGGATGGCCCATCTTGCCTTCGTCGGCTCGCATAAGGTCAACGGCGTCTCGGCCCTGCATTCGAACCTGATGAAGGAAACGGTGTTCGCACCGCTGCACCGGGTCTTTCCGGATCGGATCACCAACGTCACCAATGGTATCACGCCACGCCGCTGGCTGCTCAACGCCAATCCGGGACTGACAAGCCTCCTCAAGGAAACGTGCGGGGAGAGCGTCGCCGACGATATCGGGCTGATCCGCCGGTTCGCACAGCATGCCGATGATCCGGCCATCCATGACCGGCTGGCAGCAATCCGGCGCGAGAACAAGCTTAAGCTCGCCGGCATCATCCGCCAGGATTGCGGCATCACCGTCGACCCCGCCGCGCTGTTCGACGTCCAGATCAAGCGGATCCACGAATACAAGCGCCAGCTGCTCAACATTCTGGAGACGATTGCGCTGTACGACGCCATCCGCTCCGAGCCCTATCGGGACTGGGCGCCGCGGGTGAAGATCTTCGCCGGCAAGGCCGCCTCGAACTACGCCACCGCCAAATCGATCATCAACCTGATCAACGACGTCGCAGCGGTGGTGAACAACGACATCACGACACGCGACCGGCTCAAGGTGGTCTTCCTGCCGAACTACAATGTCAGCCTCGCCGAGACCATCATCCCGGCTGCGGATTTGTCGGAGCAGATCTCGACGGCGGGCATGGAGGCGTCCGGCACCGGCAATATGAAATTCGCGCTGAACGGCGCCATCACCATCGGGACGCTCGACGGCGCCAATATCGAGATCGGCGAGCGGGTCGGCGCGGACAATATCGCCATCTTCGGCATGACGGCGGAAGAGGTCGAAGCGGCGAGACGCGATCCCCGGCCGAGTGCCGACATCATCCATTCCTCTGCCCATCTGGAGGGTGTTCTGGATGCCGTGGCCGGTGGGGCCTATTCGCCGCGCGACCGCGACCGCTATCTTGGCCTCGTCGAAGGACTGCTCGCCAATGACTGGTTCATGGTGCTCAACGATTTCGAGAGCTATCGCCTGCAGCAACGGCGTGTGGACAGCCTCTGGATGGACCAGGCACGGTGGTGGCGCATGTCGGTGAACAATACGGCGCATTGCGCCTGGTTCAGCGCCGACCGCGCCATCCGCGAATACGCGCAGCGCATCTGGAGCCTGCCGGTCTCGACATCGGGACAAGGCTGATACCTTGGCGCAGCCGTTGAGGATCAGGCCCTGCCCGCGGCCGGCAGGCATGGGCCCGTCCATTGTGGAAGGTGGCGTCTGCCTCGCCGTCTTCTCGCGTCACGGCAGCCGCGTCCTTGCCAGCATTTTCGACGAGGCCGGCGAGGCCGAACTGACATCGCTGCCTCTTCCCTGCCGCCACGGCGACATCCACTACGGCCTTCTGGAGGGTGCCGGCGCGGGGCTGCGTTACGGCTTGCGTGTCGAGGGGCCCTGGCAACCTGAACGCGGCCATCGGTTCGACCCGACGAAGCTGCTCGTCGACCCCTATGCGACGCTGATCGACCGTCCGTTCCGCTGGGATCCGGAGCTGGCCCGACATAGCGCTGAAACAGCAGCGCTGGTGCCACGCGGCATTGTCCAGCCCGTGCCTATTGCTGGCGAAGCGCATGCTGTCGCATCCCCGCCCGGTTTCATTTATGAACTCGCCGTCCGGTCGTTCAGCATGCGCCACCCGGGCGTCCCCCAGACACTGCGCGGAACGCTCGCTGCCCTGCGCGAGCCCCCCGTCATTGCCCATCTGCAGGCGTTGGGCGTCAGCCATGTCGAGCTGATGCCGGTCGCGGCCTGGATGGACGAACGCCACCTGCCGCCGCTCGGGCTCGCCAATGCCTGGGGCTACAACCCCGTCAATTTCTTCGCGCTCGATCCGCGGCTCGCGCCCGGTGGGCAGGCCGATCTCGCCGCGCTCTGCGCCGCCTACGCCAGGGCCGGCATCGGCGTGATCCTCGACATCGTTCTGAATCACACCGCCGAAAGCGACGAGTTCGGTGCCACGATCAGCCTGCGTGGCCTCGACAACGCCGTCTATTATCGCCATGCCGCCGACGATCCCGCCCGTCTCGTCAACGACACCGGCTGCGGCCACACGCTCGCGCTCGACCGCGCCCCCGTCCTGCGCCTGGCGATGGATGCCTTGCGATACTGGCTTCGTCTCGGCGTCGCCGGTTTCCGCTTCGATCTCGGCACGGTGTTGGGGCGCACGGAGACCGGCTTCACGCCCGACGCGCCGCTCTTCGGCGCCATCCTGCAGGATCCGGAGCTTGCCCGCGCCATCCTGATTGCCGAGCCCTGGGATATCGGCCCCGGTGGCTATCGTCTCGGCGAATTCCCCGCTCCCTTCGCCGAATGGAACGGCCGCTACCGCGACGACGTCCGCCGCTTCTGGCGCGGCGATCCCGGCATGGCCGGCGCACTGGCGACGCGGTTGGCAGGCTCCTCCGACCTCTTCGCCGGCAACCACCGCAGTCCGCGCGCCGGCATCAATTTCATCGCCGCCCATGACGGCTTCACGCTTCGCGATCTCGTCTCCTACGAGCGCAAGCACAACGAGGCGAATGGCGAGGAGAACCGGGACGGCGAGAGTGACAACCACGGCTGGAACGGCGGCGCAGAGGGCGCGACCCGCGATCATGGCATCGAAGCTGCGCGCGATCGCGACATCCGCGCCCTGCTGGCAACGCTTTTGTTGTCGCGCGGCATCCCGATGCTGACGGCCGGCGACGAATTCGGGCGGACCCAGCTCGGCAACAACAACGCCTATGCACAGGACAACCCGACCTCCTGGCTGGACTGGGAGCGCGCCGACGACGAACGCATAGCCTTCGTCGCGTCGCTTGCAGCGCTGCGTCGCCGCCACCCGTTTCTGG